>CADAYK010000075.1:16611-17820 GCA_902792105.1 uncultured Ruminococcus sp. | reverse complement strand
TTCGTCGTTTGTTACCTTGTACTGCTTGCCGCCTGTCTGAATAACTGCGTACATATTTTCAATCCTTTTCATTGGGCTCGCTACCTATGGGTGAATTCAATGAACTTCTTATAACCCACAGTATGCGGCTTATATACTATACCACACACCCCTCCATTTGTCAAGTTTTTTACGTCGCGTTTTTGATGTCGGCTTAATTGATTATGTCGGTGTTTCGCGAGACAGAATAGAAATATCGGAAGCTGTGAGGGCAATGGGATTAACGTTTGGTATTATATGTTCTCTCTATAAAATACGCCGAACCCTGCAAATAATCAAATCAACCATACTAATACAGTCGGGAACAGGAGTGTTTTTCCAAACAAATCTCTCTGCCCGACCGCAATTATTCATTATTCATTATTCAATATTCAGTATTCATTTATCCCGTCTTCCCGACCGCAATTTTCAACTTTAAATTTTCAATTAAAAAATACCGTTTTGCAGCTTGCAGGCTTTGATCGTATTTTTCATAAGCGTAGCTATTGTCATGGGGCCGACACCGCCGGGCACGGGGGTAATAAAGGAACACTTGTCCTTTACGTTTTCAAAGTCCACGTCGCCGCACAGCTTGCCGTTTTCGTCGCGATCCATACCGACGTCGATAACGACCGCGCCCTCTTTGACCATGTCAGCCTTGACGAACTTCGGAATGCCTACCGCCGCAACGAGGATGTCGGCTCTGCGGCACACCTCGCCGAGGTTTTCGGTGTGGCTGTGACAGATCGTGACCGTGCCGTTTTCGTGCAGCAAGAGCATGCCCATGGGCTTACCCACGATGTTGCTTCTGCCGATAACCACGCACTCTTTTCCGTCGACGGAGATATCGTATGTATGGAGCATTTCCATAACGCCCGCGGGTGTGCAGGGTAAAAAGTCATATTCGCCGAGCATGATTTTTCCCACGTTTGCCGCGTGAAAAGCGTCAACGTCCTTTTCGGGGCTTATGCGCTCGATAACAGCCTTGTCGTCAAGGTGAGCGGGAAGCGGAAGCTGAACCAGAATTCCGTTGACGTCGTCCTTTTGATTGAGCTTGTCCACCAGCGCCAGCAGCTCCTCCTGAGTTGTTTCGGCAGGCAGTGCGTATTCCTCGGACTTAAAGCCCACAAGCTCGCACGCCTTCTTTTTGTTATTTACATACACGCGCGAAGCCGGGTCGTCGCCGACGAT
>CADAYK010000075.1:0-16588 GCA_902792105.1 uncultured Ruminococcus sp. | reverse complement strand
GGCGTAACGCCGTGATTTTTTATAAGCTCAAGGGTTTCAAGCCTTACTTTTTCTTTTACCAGTGCCGACACTTTTTTTCCGTCGATAATTTGCATAGAACGAGTCCTCCTTTTTTCTGTTCTTTATCAAAAGAATAATTCCGATAATGAATAATAATGCCGAAAGCACCTGACTTACGCGCACGTCGAAGCCCGCGATTTGGAACGGCAGATAAAGGCTGTCGGTGCGCAGTCCCTCAACGATCATGCGTTCAAAGCCGTACCACACCAGGTACATATAAAACACCTCGCCGGCATAGCGCTGGCGGTATTTGCTGTAAAAATGGATAAGCCCGAAGCCGAGCAGGCACCACAGCGATTCGTACAAAAAGCAGGGGTGAACGGCAACGCCGCCCGTGCCCTCGCTCATCATAGCCCACGGAAGGTCGGTGGGCGTGCCGAAGGCTTCCTGGTTCATAAAGTTGCCCCAGCGGCCTATTCCCTGTCCGAGCAAAAATCCCATCATGCTTATGTCGAGAATGGGCATAAACTTCATCTTCTGGAATTTGGCGACGGCAAGGCCTGCCAAAAGCGCGCCGATTATTCCGCCGTAAATGGCGAGTCCGCCCTCGTGTATGGCGAAAATTTCGCCCAAATGCTTTGAATAATAATCCCAGCGGAAAATGCAGAAGTACAGCCTTGCGCCGATAACGCCGCCGACCAAGCCGACAAGCACGCAGTTAAACAGCTTGCTGCGGTCAACGTTGTATCGCTTTGCGCTTTTGTAGGCGTAAATCACGGCAAGCAGCATGCCGGTCATGATGATAACGCCGTACCAGTAAATTTTAAAGTCGCCGATTTGAAGCGCGACTCGGTTTATTGTGAACGTCCAGCCCAAATTCGGGAACCGAACGTGAAAAATATCGGAATTCATCTTACTCCTCCCCGTTTTTTACTACCGAAAGGGTGCAGTTGTTAACGTCGAGCATTTGTCCGAGGCGGTTTTGAACGTCCTCAAACGTTGCCGCCGCGACCTCGTCGATATACTTAAACAGCTCGTTGCCGTTAAAGTAATAGCCCGTCACGGTGTTGGCGATCGAGCCGACCGAATTCAGCGAGGAAATAACGTCGCCGTAAACCGACTTTCGGGCGCTTTCAAACTCGTCCCTGTCAAGACCGTTTTTCTTAACCTCCGCGATGTACTGCTTTATCATTTCAGCCGCCTGCTTGGGCGCGCGCGATTCGCCGCCGAAGATCACCGAGCAATAGCCGGGGCCTTCAAACAGCTCAAACGAAAAGCTTGTGTTGATAAGCCCGGCGTCCATAAGCTTTTGATAAAGCTCGCTTGTTGAGGAAGCCAAAAGCTCAAGCAGAATGTCGGTGCAGGCAAGCTCCTTTTCGTTGAGCGGTCTGTCGGCGCGCTCCTTGAAGCCGAGGTTGAACAGCGGGACCGAAACCGGGAAGCTTTGCTCAACATAGGGCTCGATTATCTCGTAGGGCTCGTCCTCAAAGTAGTTTTCTATTGTGTGCTTTTCGCAGGGCTTCAGCATTTTGCCGCAGGTTTTAAGCACCTGATCAACGGTTACGTTGCCTGCCACGCAAAGAGCCATGTTGTTAAGGTTGTAAAAGGTGTTGTAGCATTGGTACAGCTTTTCGGCGGTTATTTCGGCAATGCTCTCGACCGTGCCGGCAATGTCGATTTTCACCGGGTGGTTATGGTACATTTTTTCGAGCATGTTGAACATTACGCGCCAGTCGGGGCTGTCGTCATACATCTTGATCTCCTGACCGATAATGCCCTGCTCCTTTGCCACGGTTTCGGCGGTGAAGTACGGGCTTTGAACAAAGTCGAGCAAAATCTCGAAGCTTTCGTCGAACTTGTCGGTGCACGAAAACAGATAACAGGTTTTTTCAAAGCTTGTGTAGGCGTTTGCCGAAGCTCCGGTTTTGGCGTAACGCGCGAACGCGTCGCCGTCCTCGCTCTCGAAAAGCTTGTGTTCAAGATAGTGGGCTATGCCGTCGGGCACGGTGATTTTTTCGCCGCCGTCAAGCGAAAAGCAGGTGTTTACGCTGCCGTATTTTGTGCCGATTATGGCGTAAGCGGAGTTGTAGCCCTCCTTGGGATAAACAAAGACCGTAAGCCCCGAAGGGTGGTCGATTTTATAGTAACTGTCGCCTGCTCTCTGCGACTTGATTTCAGTAATATTCATATAACGCCTCACTTACTTTTCAATGTGTAAATTGTGTCGAGTGTCAGCAGCTTTGCGGCTTCAATTACGTCCTGCTTTGTTATGGCGTTGATTTTTTCCGCCATTTCTTCAATTGAGCAGATCTCGCCGTCGAAAATGCGGTTCATATACCATGAATCTATGCCGCGCACGGTGTCGTTTGAGGAGTAGTAGGAGTTTATCACCGCAAGCTTTGTGGCTTCAAGCTCAAAATCGGTGATGTCGCCGTTTTGCATATCCGCGATCTCCTTCATGATCCCGCGCTCGAGCTTTTCGATGTTTTCGCCCTCGACGCCGCTGTCAATTATCATTATTCCCTTGATTTTGTTATACCGTGCCGCGCAGTAGTAGCAAAGGCTTTGCTTTTCGCGCACGTTGCAGAAAAGCTTTGAGGTAGCCGTGCCGCCCAGCACCGCCGCCATAAGCTGTGAGGCAAGCGCGTTTTTGTCGGGGAACGCGCGTCCGCCGCGGAAGCCCATAACAAACTTTGACTGCGAAAGCTCCATTTCCTCGGTGATCCGTTTAACCTTTTCGGCTGAAGAAATCACCTGTGTTTCGGTTTTTTCCGGCTCGCGGTTTATTCCCTTGAACGCGTCGGCAAAAACCGCCCTTGCTTTTTCGGGGTCGCTGTCGCCCACATACATAAGCTCGATTTCCGCGTTTTTCAAAATGCTTTTCCACGCTTTGTACAAATCGTCTGAGGTAAGCGCTTTAACCTGTTCGGCGGTGCCGAAGCGCCTGATGCCGAAGGTTTCGTTTTCGCACATATTTTTGATCATCTGACCAATCGCGTAAGTGCGCTTGTCGTTGAACTCGGAGTCGATGTCGTCAAGAAGCTGGCGGCGCTCCTGTTCGATTTCGGAAGAAATGAACGCGCCGTTTTCAATATTAGGCTCAAAGATCACCTTGCACAACAGCGATGACAGCTGTTCGGCAATGCTTTCGCCGTTAAGCGCGTAACGGTCGTCAAGCCCGGTTACCGTCAAGGTCAAAAGCTGGCGGTCGCCCGATTTTCCCGTAGCGGCGGAAAGCTCCGCGCCGTAAAGCGAGCCAAGCTTTTTGCATAGCGCGCGGTTGGTGGGATATTCCCTGCACGAACGCGAAAGTACATACATAAGCAGAGCGTTTGCCGACGCGGTTTCGGCGCAAAGCGGCATGACGAAATTAGCCTCGATAAGCATGGTCTTGAAGCGGTTGTCGCTTACGCTGTTGAAGTGCACGCCCCGGGCAAGCTCGGTTCTTTTCAGGTTGCTCATATTATCACTCCAAATGTTGAATTCCAAATGTTGAATATTATATTATCTCAATTTTATAGTATAACACATTTCAGCCGCCGTTAAACTTCCGTATTGGAAAAATAGCAAATGTTTAGCGGCTCAGCCTAAGCCGAGCCGCTAAATTATTAATCGCTGTTCAGTTAAAATATTTGTACCTCACAGCTTGTGATATTTCTATTCTTTCTTGCGAAACGCCGACGTTATCAATCAAACCGACATCAAGTAAGCGAAGTAAAATACCTATCGTAACCGTCCCAGCCGGAGGTGTAGCGCATCAAAATCGCGTAATCCATGCCGTTCACCTTGCCGTCGCCGTTTATGTCAGCGGCTTCAAGGTTGACCTTGTCGGCGTAGCCGTCCCAGCCCGAGGTGTAGCGCGCGAGTCAAGGTTGACCTTGTCGGCGTAGCCGTCCCAGCCCGAGGTGTAGCGCGCGAGCAATGCCGCGTCCTTGCCGTTAATTACTCCGTCGCCGTTAACGTCGCCCGTGATAAAGTCAGCGACATTATTTTCGTCAGCGATCAAAATTTTGCCCGGCTTGCCGGTGTTAACAACAATCATCGTGCCGGCTTTGCTTGACTTGGTTTTTGTGTCGAGCGCGGTAAGACTGCCGTCGTCCTCAACGCGGTACGCCTTGAAATTTCCGCTTTTTTCCGTAAAGTAATTGAGCGCCATACCGTTTTCGGGGACAAATTCCTCTTCGTCCTTTAAAAGCCTGATGTCATAGCAGGCAACGGCTTTTTCGCCGCCCTCAATGCCCTTGGGATCGACCGGCGTTGTATGGAACGAATAGCCGTACTCGGCGCTGCTGTCGTCAAAAATCACGGACAAGCCTGATTCTTCGTCAAAAATATAATCGGCTTCACATTCGAAGGAATGAATTTCAAGTGTGCCTTTTTTTCCGAGAAGCCCTGCTTCAACATAATTGCAGGAGAGCTCGTATGCCTTCATATCGTCGGCGTCGTATTCGAGCGGATATTTTTTACCGTTATACTCGATTGCGCCGTCAACGCTTTCGATCACCGTGCCGTCATTCATTGTTACGGTGAATTCGGGTGTGAAGAACGCCCTGCAAACGGCAAATCCGAAATCGTTTTCTACAATAACGGCGTTTTCGCCTAAGTTTACATCTACAGGCTTAAAATCAATATTTTTGACCGGAGACTCAATTATTTCAAGCTCCAGCTCGGTTTTTATGCCGTTGAACTCCACGGGGATCTTATAGGTGCCGGGCTCAAGATCCTTTTGTTCTACAGAGGTGTAAATTGCCGTGCTTTTTCCTAACGGTGAGCACTCTTCGCCGTTTTCATCAAAAACACCGTTTCCCCTGAGGTAATACTTTGTGCCGTCATTCAGGGTAAAGGTGCCGCTTACAGCCGGATCATAGGTATAGGTTTGGGAAACAACCTCGCCGTCCTCGTAGTTATCGGTCACATCGGCGTCGTAAAGGTAGTACATTGTGCATTTGTCAAGCTCGACCTTTTCAGTGTCCGAAGGAACAACGTTAACATCAAGGGTTACTTTCCTTCCGCCTGCCATAGCGTTAAGCTTTTTGGTGTAGGGAACATCCTCCGCCTTGTCGTCAAAAAAGACAGAGTCGGTCACGGTTATTCCAAATGAATATTCGCCGTTGTCAAACCAATCTTTACATTTATGGATCTCGCCGTTTTTCAGCGTTACAGTAAATGAAGGTGAAATATTATATACGAAATCCTCGCGGGTTTGTCCGGTGTTTTCATCGCAATACGGTACAGTGTAATCGCCGTCGGTGTGGTACCTGACTGTAACGGGATCGACTTCGATCTTATCGATCGGCGATTCGGTTATATTTACCTGAACCCGGGTTTTGGCGTCGCCTACAGACACCTCGGCGGTGTAGCTGTTGCCGGGCTCCCAGCGGTTGTTTTCCTGATCGTCAAAGCGGTCAAGAAAGTATTCCCTGTTATCAAACTCAAAACGGCTTCCCTCGCCTTCGATCACTGTTCCGTCCGCAAGGGTGATCCTGTATTTAAGCTTGTCCATATAATAATACTCAAACCAAAGCTCTTGACCGGGAGATTCATAACCGGTGATCATTCCGTCGGCTTCGCCGGTGAGCGTGACGGGCTCAACGGAAATTTCCCTGAAAAACGACGGAAGCACTTCAACGTCAAATTCAGCCTTGTAACCCATAAAAACAAACTCTGCCTTGTGAGTGCCGACGTCCCACTTGTTTTCGGGCGCTTGGTCGTCGGTCAGCTCGGGATACCATTCAACGCTTTCGCCGTATTTGTCGGTGACGGAAAACAGCAGGCAACCGTCAATATCTCTCTCCGATTCAAGGGTAGAGCCGTCCTTGAAATACACGGTCATTTCCCCGGGAAAGTCATACTCGTAACAATCGTAGTATGTGTAGTCGTCAGTTACTTTCGACGTAAGATCCCTGTCCTTGTAAACCTTCACCGGTTCGGCGCTGATGTGGTCAACAGGGGTGTCGGCAAGCTTTACCTGAATCTCAAAGCTGCCGCCCATTGCCTCTACATAAGCCGTGTGGGTGCCGGAAACCCAGTCGCGCTCGGACTGGTCGTCGCTGATATAAACCGGGTACCAATCGTTATTGTAATAAATTCCGCTGCTGTCGCCAAGCCCCACAACGTCGCCGTTGCTCAGCCTGAACCCGGCGTCCTCGGGCAAATAGTATTCGTAATAAATTCCCCTGCCGTTGGAAACCGCGTTTTGCTCAAAGCTGATTTCAATAGGGTCGCAGATTAGCTCCACGGCTGTTACGCCGTTATTATCCTCCTGCGGTGAACCCTGATCTTCGCCGGCAGACACGGGCTTTGCGGTTTTTTGCCTTTCTTGCGCCTGCGCGGTTCCGGTTTTAACCGCGGACGGCTGTTCCCCTGCCGCGAACGCAACAGGCACGGACGCTGACAGCAAACACACCGAAAGCGCCGCGGCAACGGCTTTTGCGGCTATCCGTCTTTTGTGGATTTTCCTCATATATGATCTCCTTTTTAAAAATTTTCAGTCAGTTGATTTACAAATTCATTATAGCAATTAGCAGGCAAATTTTATTTCTGTAACAGAATTATAGCACAAGGGCAGAAGATTCTCCTGCTCAATGCACAGACGCGATAAATTGAAGTGGTTATTCTGTGCACTATAATATTATTAAAACTGTATTCTTTACAAGGTACAGTTTTTGTGGTATACTACAGAAACAACAGGGGGTAAATAAAGTGAAAAGGATATTAACAATTCAGGACATTTCGTGCGTCGGCAAATGCTCGCTGACCGTTGCCCTGCCGGTAATATCGGCGGCAGGCGTTGAAACGGCGATCATTCCCACAGCCGTGCTGTCAACGCACACAATGTTCAAAAACTTCACCTGCAAGGATCTTGACGACCAGATCCTTCCCATAGCAAAGCACTGGAAGGACGAGGGGCTCACCTTTGACGCGTTCTACACGGGTTATCTTGCCAACGCGGCGCAGGTAGACAAGGTCATTATGCTGATCGACAGCCTTAAACAGGACACAAACCTTGTTATAATCGACCCGGCAATGGCGGACAACGGCAGGCTGTACCCTGCGTTTGACAGCGGTTTTCCAAAGGAAATGGCAAGGCTGTGCGCAATGGCCGACATCGTTTTGCCGAACATAACCGAAGCGTGCCTGCTGACCGGCACCGAATACCGCGATGAATATGACGAAGGCTTTGCCAAGGACGTTGTAAAAAAGCTTGCGGCACAGGGCGCAAAAACTGTGGTGCTGACGGGCGCGGCGTTCGGGGGAAAATACGGCGTTATGGTGTACGACAGTAAAACCGGCGGCTTTTTCAACTATTATCAGCAAAAGATCGACGCTGTTTTTCACGGCACGGGCGACATTTTCAGCTCGGCGTTCACAGGCGCGCTGACCCGCGGCAAAAGCATTGAGCAGAGCGTTAAGATCGCCGCGGACTACACCGCCGAGTGCATAAGGATAACCAATAATACTCCCGGCGCCAACTGGTACGGCGTGGAATTTGAACGCGCCATCCCCTATTATATAAAGCTTCTTGAAGAATAAATTGCAAAAGGCAGGCTCAACCGCTTTGGTTCGAGCCTGCCCTATTATTTTGTGAATATTTGTATCATTGCCCTTTTCAATTGCAATCGTGTTATTAAAAAGTTAATGAAAAACCACTTCCTGCATAGAGTTTTCTAAATTGATACGAATTAAACGGTAGTTCATATCAGTAAAATACACATAGTTATCGTCAAACGAATAAACCGTAACAGGCTCTTTTGAACTTAGTTTTTTAGATTTTTGCGCACTTTCAACCATGTATACTCCGCTTTCCTTTCCCGAACGAACGCCTACAATTATCTTACCATTATATAAATTCACAATCAAAAAGCCTTCTGTAGAAAATAAAAGTTCCGAGTTTTTTGTCTGCTTATTAATTGAATACAATTTAGAATGTTCATCATCACCAACAATAAAATAGATGTTTTTGTTGTCAACCAAAACTGAAGATACATCGTTTATATTCAATTCAACTTCAAAATCAGTTTGTTTCTTTACCGTATCAAATTTGCAAAAATGCGTCTTGTTATTCTCATTATACCAATAGTAGAAATCATTGCTGTAAATATATGTACAATAATGTTGAATTACGTTTTGTCCCAAGTTTAAATCTTTGTAGTCCACAAAAATTTTAAAGGACCCCGATTCATAACGGTATACCGAGCTGTTCGCTTGTACAAAAAGTGTATCTTCACATGAAAACATCCGCAACCCTTTCAACTCGGACGGCACTTTAATATTTTGTTCCATGTGTTTCTTACCGTTAATGTCAAGATAATATAAATTTGAGTCCTCATCAAAGTAATAAAGCTTTTTGTCATAAACGCAGTCGAAATTAATACTTTCTTTGCTTATTCTGTGGGCACTCCCGCCCGAAATTATATAGGTTCCTGATTTTTCACCTGTCTTTTCATGAAAATGAAAAAATATAGTATCGTTAATTTTCACAGCTCCGGACGATTGATTCGCCTCAGTATTGTTATAATAATTCTCAGCTTCGTTATTCTCTATTTTGGGTAAAAAATATCTATCAGTACTTGTAAAATAAAACCATACAGAAAACAACAAAGCCGAAGCTATTGCAACACTTACAACAGATATTACTACACGTTTCTTTTTCATAATTTCACCTGCTCTTTACTACTAAAGTACCTATACTCACTTTGTTCATAGGGTCATTACCGTAAATCATTACACGGTATAGTACAAACCTGTTTCATCATCATAGACATAACCACGGTAGCGCAGTGGATTGGTAGTAGCGAGGCTGTTACCTGTACTCGGTATAACATGCCCCTGATTATCCTGAATGGAAATCAACGCTCCCCAAGCGTCATAATCTATCAAAAAAAGAATACAGTATTATCTATCAAATACGATATCTGTTCTTTTCCCGTCCGTAGTAACTCGAAATAAGTTTTTATTTTCATCTTGATAATAAACATAGTTATTGTCAAAAATATATACACCGTAAATATTTTTCCGTGAAAGCCAACTAATAGAATCTTTATTATCTATAGGTATTACGAGTAGTCCTTTTTCTTTGTTTGCTCTGACACCGATATAAATATTATTTTTATACATATTTACAGTCAGCACTCCTTCATCGACTTGATATAGTTTATCAACTCGATTAGTATTAAAATCAGCTGAAAACAAAGTATTGGAATCCATCGTTAAAAAAATAAGTTTTTCACCATTACCCATTAAGCTTTCTGAATCAACAACTGCATCTCCTGCCTCGAACGGGAGTTTTTTTATACTTTTTGTTTTTATATCGTATTGACACAAACAATAATGTTCATTTTCATAATCACTAAAGTAAATATAATCACTTGTAATATAAGATGAACTTTGAGATAAATCAGTGTTCGCGGAAGAAATATCAGCTATAAGTATATAGTCATCACCTTTTTGCTGAAAAAACTTATTATCTGAAGAAACAAAATAACGTATGTTGTCTTTGATAAAGCAATAGAAACTTTTTTTATTATGAGGAGAATATTGAGTATCTGTAGAAACAAATCTACTTCTTTCCCAATCAAAATAATTATCAGAATTAGATTCTAATAATACCTTATCATGATAAATAATATCTAAACTTGGAACACTCGGATAAATTTGCAACCCATCCCAGTATACCCTTTTGGTTTTTCCTGTCTTAATTGCAAAAATTCCATAGTCAAGCACGTCCCTCGTATAACTATATAAAATTGTATCACCGATTTGCGTTGAATCTGATATTTTATTCGCAATGCTGTTATTATATGAATTATTAACTGAAGAACTCTCTATAATGATATCATTCGGATATGACCTATGAGGAAAAATCATTATAAAAGCAACTACAGAAATTATGATTATCAGCATACACACCAAAAATACAATCCTTTTTTTATTCATAATTATTCTCCTAAAAGTCGAAGCTTTTCCAATCTCCAAAATTATTCCATTTCATAATTTGTGTCGCCAAGTTAGGTTGAATACACAATCTTACAGTTGAAACTTTTATCATTTTTATTTAACTTTCCCAAATTCAGGTAGTTAGCACACATCTGCATACAATTATTATTAATTAAATCGTACTGAGTATTTCCGTACAGTATCATAGACGACGGACTGCCTGATTCAGTATCAAAATAAACATCAGCATTAAGAAATCTGCCTGTCTTTGGGTCGTAGTAGCGAGATTGGAGATAGTACAAGCCTGTTTCATCATCATAGACATAACCACGGTAACGGAGGGGATTGGTGGTGGCGAGACTGTTACCTGATATGGTATTACCTTGATTGTCTTTTATAGAAAGCAACGCTCCCCAAGCGTCATAGTCGTAGGTGTACGCCAAGCAGCCGTCCTCGCTGACGATTTTAATTATATCGCCCTGAATGTTCTTGACGTAGTAATACATGGTGTTATTACGGGTAAACGCGATCGGGCTGTTGTTGCTGTCATAGTAGAAATGCAGCGTATCATTACCCTTTACCATGGCGATCAGGTTATTATCGATATCATAGTAATAATGAGTATTGCCCTTTTGTGTACGCATACCGTTGATGTCGTATATGAACAATTATCTTCTCCAGTCATATGAATCTGTAAGCACATTTAAAACTACCCCATTAATACTTACATCACTTTCGCTAATCCATTCAATATCGACATCCTCTTGGTGATAAGCCCAATAAATATTGCGTTGCTTTTTTGTTTCCAAAATATAAACAGAACACCTAATTGAGAAATCCGTAGTTGCATTTCCACTGCATCGGAATGCATCAATTTGATAGGCTTTTGATGGTGAATTTGATGAATATATCAAGTTTCCTTCGGGCAAGTCTTCCATATTGTAGTAAAAGCATGAACTCATTACAACATAGGCAATTATAAAGATAATAATTGATGTGAACTTGATGGGTATTATTTTTTTCATGGTTTCCCCTTTTCTACCTATAATTATACTACAAAGGCTAAAACAATAATTATATAGATTTATGATTTTTATACATTAATGTATTCCATGATAAACACCAAAGGAAACCAGAATATTATTTAAAATAGGAATGAACATAATGTACGGACTACAGCTTAACGTAATTTTCAAAGCTTCTTTTAGGTATCCCTTTTGTTTTTGAAAAACTGCAAAATACAATAGACATAGAGTTAAAACATCAGATATAAAAAAACTCAGCAGGGGGTAAAAATAACTATCAAATGAATTAGAAATAAAAAAACGATAGTTCCCAAAAAAGACAAATACAATAAATCCTATAAAATTGGAAAAAGCAACACTAAGTAAAGCCTTTTTCCGATAATCAAAATCAGTTGTACTTTTATTGTTTCTAAAATATATAAGGTTTATAAAAAGAAGCCACAAAAGGCAATGAAAAGCCATTATGAGAATTAATACCATTACTAACATATAAAATTCCTCTATGTTTTACTCTTTTTATTTAATCAATCTTTTTCATCTCGAAGGTATCGCCGACAGAATAACCGCACAATTCGGGTTTTCTAATTGAATCCACAGTATAGTAATACTTGTTTAAATACCAATTATAATCATAGGTTCCGGTGAAGATAATACCGTCTGAACTGTTAGGCGTAGTGGTTACATGAAACAAGCCGTAGCCAACGCACAAAGCCACCTTTATTTCTTTGCCGTTGCATTTATATACTCCGTTTTCAAATATGCTGGCAGCTAACAAATCGTGACTGCAATCGACTTCTACACTCAGAGCTTTATCGTCACTTTCCCATTGATGTTTATATTTTTCTTCGTATTCCACGCTTGTAAAAGTAAATCTGTAAGCATTAATAAGGAACGGTGATACTGCTGCCAAAGCGATAACTATTATTGGAATTATTATTAGCCTCTTCTTCATAATTTCCTCCTTCAAATTTTTGTTTAAACTTAGGACTTAAAGCAAAATGCTTTTATAAATTCGCGATTATTTGTTATTTCAAATAATTTTGAAAAATTAATATCCCATGATGTTTGGAGATAATACAAGCCTGTTTCATCATCATAGACATAACCACGGTAACGCAGAGGATTGGTGGTGGCGAGGCTGTTACCCGATATGGTATGACCTTGATTGTCTTTTATAGAAAGCAACGCTCCCCACGCGTCATAGTCGTAGGTGTACGCCAAACTGCCGTCTTCGTTGACGATCTTGATGATATCGCCCTGAATGTTTTTGACGTAGTAATACATAACATTGTTTCGGGTAAACGCAATAGGGCTGTTGTTGCTGTCATAGTAGAAGTGAAGAGTATCATTACCCTTTACCATGGCTATCAGGTTGTTATCAGTATCGTAATAATAGTAGGTGTTGCCCTTCTGCGTGCGCAAGCCGTTGATATCATACTGCCGATGCAATAAATCGAAACCCTTTATTTTATATTTACCAACAAAATAAGATAAGGACAAGTAAATGAAGCATTCAAAAGCAAACATATTAGTTTTTGCTTATTTGAAACCTGCATACTTTTGAACATTGTCAAGTATACTAACAACAATTCTAAAATGAATATTACACACAATCCTAAAATCTTTATTTCGATTGAAGCAGAAAAAGTTGCTAAAAAGTTTTCTAAACGAAATCCTAAAAAGCGAAAAGATTCCTTATCAATATAAATATTTAGGCAATCAATAATAAGAATACCAACAACTTGTGCCACAATATTACACATAAACACTTTCCAAAATATTTTATAAGGGAAAAAACCATTATTTTTATAAAGGTATTTATTTATTATATGTGTTGCAAAAAAAGTCATTATTCCATTAGATAAAAATAGCATACTATAGTAGACAGTTAAAAATAACCATTCGAAAAAAGGAATATAGCTTTCATCAATAACAGAACTCATTATATCACCGCCCTCAAATAATTACTTTGTTTGTTAAGGTTTTTTAAACCTCATTTTATTACTGTCACGATATCTTTTAAACACACGGGAAATTAATTCCGTATTTTCCCAAAATACTGTCAAGTGTTTCTCTTTCCGATTCTGACAAAGTAAAATATTTATTTCCGCTTTTGACTATTCCGCAACCATCGCACGCAGGCAAAAATTTATTTATTCCGATCTGTATATATATATTATCGTTAAAGCCGCAAGACGGGCTGTCCAAACAGCACCATTTGCCCGCAAACATATCTATACATTTTTGGGTTTCGTCATCGCTTAACCGAACGGTGATATTTTTATCATCATAAATTTGCCCTGCCGTAGCTTGCCCGGGAAAAATTATATTCGGTGTCGGGATAAAAAACAACAGAATAACGGCAACTGCCAAAATCGCAATAATTCCGATAATCAGGTTTGACCTTTTTTTCATACGATTATCTCCTTCAAAAACAATTAAAGTAAAAGGTTCGGCAGCCGGTTTCCGTACCGGCAATGCAGATCAAAATCATTCTTTGTCAACTAAAACTGACAAAAAAACCAATTGGAACAGTTAACACGCTTATAATTGCCGACGAAATTAATCTTTTTTTGCGTGTGAGATTTAAGTGATTAAATGTTACGAAATAATTAATTATCAGAGAGATAAAAAAAGAAGTAAGCAGACCTGTCAGTAATTCAGGCGAGGCAGGCGAAAACACTAACAATACCATAGTTCTAAGCGGAGATGTACCTGCTCCGTTTATAACACCAATCGATACAGCAGCAAAAATATAGGAAAAGAAACCCGTAAGCAAAAAAGCTCTCCAAAAGCATTTTTTTCGTAAATAGGTTAAATCTGTTTTAGTGTATTTGCTTATTATGAACAGAGATATCATAACAGAAATAATCAGCCATGAATACACTATCAGCAAAAAGAGCAATAATTTAACGATCGCTTCTTGAATAGTAAAAACGGATAACAATGTTTTACTCCCCCTTCAAAAATAATTAAGGTGAAAGGTTCGGCAGCCGGTAAATATAAATGCTGATACAACGAAAATTAACACCGCCTAACAATTCTATATATATTATACAATTGACGCAGTATGTTTGTCAATAAATATTTAGTTTGTATATTTTCGGATTAGTCGGGCTGCGCCGCAGGCGCGTCAATTTTCTATGAGAAGGCAAAAGAAAAGAGGCGGAAAAACCGCCTCCGCTATTATTTATTTGTACATTTGTTTATCCAGCTGATGAAGTTTTCGGTGCTGTCGCCATCGCGCTCGACCGGCTCGTGACCTTGTTCCCACACGGTTTCAAAGTCAACGCTTTCAACGCTGTCACAGCTTTTTAAAGCAAGCGCCATATTGAGCTCTGTTGTCAGCGACGTTGTGGGCTGCTCGATGCCCGAACGAATGCGCCAGTATTTTGCGACCTCGGAAGTGCCGCTGCCACCGCTGCTTTTCAGCAGATAGTAAAGCGGCGCATACATATTTACGCGCGTTTCCACGTCAGTGCCGAAATCGTCGGTCTTGTCCATATCGGCGGCGTATTCGGCGGCATATTCGCTGTTGAGCTCAGTAAGTATCCCCGATAAAATTTTGTCAAAATGAGCGCCTCTGCCGTTTGATTTTCCGAACAATGTGTTTCCGCTGCCCGGCCAATCGAACGCGACAGGCAGTTCGGACGCGTTCTTGCAGGCTTTAACAAAGTCCTCTACGCTTGTGATAACGGCTGTGTTGGTGTTTTTGTCATAGGTGATCCACTTTTTGCCGTCGTTGAGTTCATTAATATAATCCTCAGCCGTACCGTCGGTGAAACGGGTGTCGGAAAGGTAATTGTTGAGCGACCTTTCGATCTCGCTCTTTACGGTTTCGTAATAGGAGCCTGCCTGATAAATGCCGCTTTCGGATTTTTCCAGGGTCAAAGGCTTTCCGTCCTCTCCGGTGAAGCCGGCGCTGTTAACATAATCGGCGTAGGCGTATGCCAGCTTGTCGGAAATTTTGTTCCATTCTTCGCTTCGTCCCTTGCGCGTGCAGCCCATCATCCATTCATATTCCGCGTTGGCGGTATTAAGGTCGGTAACGGGGCACCATGCCATTGTGCCGGCAACCGCGTCCGAAACCCCCTCGACCGCGCCCACTGCGTCAAGATACGGCTTGTAAAGCGGACTGTTGCCGGACGCGCCGAGAACCGACGCCACCGCTCCGCCGCCGCTCATGCCGAACACGAATATTCTTTCAGCGTCGCCGGGGATCACGTCGTCGCTGTAGCGGACATAACGGACAGCCGCCTTTAGGTCGGCAGCGCCCAAGGGGGCTCCTTCCTCTATTCCGCGGCAGCCTGCCTGGATATATACAAAGCCGCGCGAGGTGTATTCCGAAATATCCTCCATTATATCGGCACGGTGAGCCATCATTTCCTCGGTGATCGGTTCTGCCGCAGCATAGCCCTCTGTTTGTACAGGCATAATGACCGGAGCGTTTGCGGCGGTATAATTATCAATGCCTTTCCCATCCTTTATTTTGCAGGAAAAAGTGCCGTCGTCATTTTTCCGTGTGCTGAAATAAGCGGCAGGGACAAATACCGAAAGCTGTTCATAGCTTGTGTCGGCAGGTTTTTCGCAGTAGCTTATGCCCAGCTGATAATAAAAATCGTATTCCTTATTATACTGCCAGTGCGACATATCCGGCTTGTCAAGGTTGGTGACGACCTTGGAAGCCTTTGTGGTCGGTTGAGCGGATGATCCGCTTGTTTGCTGTGAGCAGCCTGCAGTAAACGCAAGCATACTGAATGCCATAATAAGAGCAGTTATTTTTTTATTCATGATTTTTCCTCAAACAATAAACTTAACAGCGCCTGCGGAATTTCCTGTACATACGACATTCCGCGGCCGGAGTTTGACACCGCAAACAGATACACATCGCGCCCGGTGTTGATATAGTCCACCGCGCCGAAGGAGGGCGGGATCTGACCGACATGACCTACGCCGTCATACGGCATATGCCAAAGCCCGTAGCCGTATTCCTCGGCGCTTTCCGGGTTGACGGTTTCAGCCATTTGACGGAAACCTTCTGTTGACAGTATTTTACCTGTGCTGAGTCCGCGCATCCACTTATCCATATCCTCTGCGTTAGATACAACGTCGCCTGCTCCCTTGGTAACACCGGGACAATAGAAGTATTCCTTTTTTAAATCCTCAACGGACAGCGCCGAAGCCAGCTTTTCATCCTTTTGGATATCGTCAACAAAACCGGTGTGCTTCATTTCAAGCGGCTCAAAAAACTGCTCCCTGAGAAATTTGTGATACGCAATGCCGCTTGCCTTTTCAACTATATTGGCAAGCAGAAAATAATTGGAGTTGGAGTATTCGTAGTCTTCGCCCGGCTCAAAGCCAAGCTCCTGTTCGCCTATTGCTTTCGTGATCGTATAGACGTTATCCGTTTCACTGTCTCCAACCATGGACGAATGCACAAAATCCAAATAATTCTTTATTCCCGAGCTCATATTAAGAAGGTGCTTTACGGTCATTTTTTTGCCGAATTTATAATTCGGGAAATACTTGTCGACCGTATCGTCCACGCTGAGCTTGTTTTGCTCGCTTAGGTACAAAATACAGGCTGCGCAAAATTGCTTTGACACCGAGCCTATCGGCATAGAATC
>CADAYK010000074.1 GCA_902792105.1 uncultured Ruminococcus sp. | reverse complement strand
AGTAATAACAGATTATTCCAAAAAGAAATGCTTGCCTTTTATATTATGTTTCTGTTTATAGGAATCGGTATTCCGTATTTATATAAAGAAATCCCGTGCGTTGTTTTGGCGATGTTTGTCGCGTGGCAGAAAATATCTTTTGAGAAATTTCAACTTAAAGATAATAATGCTGTGACTTTAGCTAAGGTATCAGTTAATAATTAATATGTTTTAGGTGTTAATGGTGGAAAGAAAACTACGAGTATTGCATATCGCTTTTAATGATTTAGGAAACGGCGGAATTCAGAATCAGATAATGGAAATAGCAAGGCAGACAAGCAAAAGCGTGAAAAACGATATTGTGGTCTGGAAACGTGAGCCTGCTTTTTATGATGAGGAATTCAAAAAATACGGAAATATTTTTATCGTTCCTCACTATGAGGGTAAATCAAAATTAAGGGGTAAGCTCGATTTCTTCCTCAGATACTTTAGCGTAAAAAAGTCAATAAAAAAAGTGATAGAGGAAAACGGTCCGTACGACGCGGTTCACAGTCACAAGCTGTTTGAAAGCGCGGCTTGTTTATCAGCGGCACATAAAGCAGGCGTTCCGGTAAGAATTGCCCATGCTCACCTGACAAAAACAAAAGGATACAGAATGACTCCTGTCAGATTTGTTATCAGCGTTTATAATTCCGTTTATCGGCGGCTGATAAGGAAGCACGCGACAAATATGATTGGCTGTTCGCGTGATGCCGCTGATTATGTATTCGGAAAAGGCTATGGAGATGTGGTGCATATCGGAATTGACACTGATAAATTTGATTTGTTAAAGTGTGAAACCGTACCGCGCAAGAACAAAAGGCTGCTGCATGTCGGCAATTTTTCGGTTCACAAAAATCAGTTGTTTTTAGTTAAGGTCTTTTCCGAACTAAGAAAGCTCAGACAAGATGTTGAGCTTGTAATGGTAGGAAAAGAATCAGAATACAGAAAAAATGTTGAAAAGCTGATACAGGATAACGGTTTATCCGATTATGTAATTATCAAACCGCACGATGTATCAATACCTTATGAAATGGCAAATTCGGATGCTTTTGTTTTCCCGTCCAATTTTGAGGGATTTGGCATTGTGTTAGTTGAAGCTCAGGCAATGGGTTTGAAATGTTTTGCTTCATCGGAAGTTCCCGCAGAAACAAATTGCGGACTTGTATCTTATCTGAAGCTTGAAGACGGAGCTTATAAATGGGCGCAAACAATCAACGGGTTTTTGCAAAAAGACACATTGCGTAAGCCGGTCGATGTATCTGAGTTTTCGCAGGAAACAATGGCGAATAATATTTTGAAAATTTATTGTTCGGATTATAAAAGTATATAAGCTTACGCTTCGGGCTTTTTGATATTTGCACGCGTATTAAGGTGTAAAAAATGTTTTTTAGTATTCTTGTTCCTGTTTATAATACATCTGAATATTTGCCCGAGTGTATAGATTCAATTCTTTCACAATCCTTTAAGGATTATGAGGTTATTCTTATTGATGACGGTTCAACAGACAGCAGCGGCGCGATTTGCGGCTATTACGCCAAGCGCTATCCGGATACCGTAAGGGTAATTCACAAGGAAAATGAAGGCTTGCTTTTAACGCGGCGCAGAGGCTTTAAAGAGGCTAAGGGCGATTGGTTTATCTGCGTTGATTCGGATGACTTTGTAAGCGGTAATTTGCTTGAAAGCGTCGCATCCGCCGTAAAACGTTTTTCACCCGATATGGTCATGTATAATTATGAGTATGTTATCGGCGGCGAAAAAAAAGAAATTCAAAAATAAATATTCCTGATAAATCTGTTTTTCAGGGAGAAAACAAACTGTTTATATATGAGCAAAAGCTTTTGACAAACAATATCAGCAACATGTGGTCAAAGGCAATAAAACGTGAGATTCTCGACATCGATTGCGATTACGGCAAAAGCGGTATCAGAAATGTCTGCGAGGATGAGATTCAGGCTTTGCCGCTTTTTACAAACGCGAAGAAAATCGTATTTCTTTCTTCGCCTCTGTACTATTACCGAAAAGGGCAGAAAAGCATGACGGCAGTTTGTACCTATGAAAACTGGAAGGCGATGTTAATATGCTTTCTGAAATCAGAGGAATATCTTGACATATGGAATATGCCGGAAAAGCAAAGAACGCTCTTTTATACCCGCGGCACCGAAAAACTTTCAAATTTTTTACAGTGGGCATTTTTCAGCAAGAAATCCCAATTGGAAAAACCTGTTGCTGAAATTGTGAACGATATTTCCGTTCACCCGGCGTTTTTGAGATGTATAGAAATGTATGACAAATCCTATGCTTCAACGAAATATTTAAAATTCCGTCTTCCCAGAATTATCAAGTACGTTAAAAAGCGAAACGTAAGGGCATTGCGGCTGTATTTCCGCATCGAAAAGATTCTTTAAGGGGTAAACCAAGAAGTGTTTTTTAGTATTCTTATTCCTGTTTACAATACAATTGAATATTTGCCAGAGTGCATGGATTCTGTCTTTTCACAGACCTTTAAGGACTTTGAAATTGTTCTTATTGACGACGGCTCCTCTGAAAAGTGCGCGAAGCTCTGCGACGAATACGAAAAAAGCCACGGCTGCGTCAGGGTAATCCATAAGCAAAACGAAGGACTTATGATGACCCGCCGCCGAGGCTTTAAGGAAGCAAAAGGGGATTATTTTATTTGTCTTGATTCAGACGATAAGCTTTATGACAACAGGGCGCTGGAAAAAATCCACTCGCTTATTCAATCATCGGGCTGCGATCTGGTTATTTATAACTATGTTTACGGAGCAGGAGGAAGAAGAAAAGAAAGAGTCAGAACAGTTTTTGATTATCCCGACAGACATTTGTTCCGTGATGAAAGTAAAAAAGAGGTATATGAAAAGTTATTGACGACAAACTATATGAATAATATCTGGATAAAATGTCCTTCACGCCATATTGTGGATATCGATACCGATTATTCCGAATGGAAAAAATATATTTGCCGCGCCGAGGATTTGTTCCAGAGCTACCCGATGCTGAACAACGCAGAATGCATAGGATACATAAAAGACCCGTTGTACTATTACAGATGGGCTCCTGACAGCATTTCAAATAACTATAAATTCAGCTTTTTTTACTCGTTTAAATGTATTTTTAACAGGGAAGACGGCTATCTTGAAAAATGGGATTTATCAAATGAAATAAGCAAAAAAGCTAAAAGCAGACGAGTCGTCAGGGTTTCGGAAATCATCTGTAAATGCTATCACGCCTGCAAAAGGAAAGGTGAGCTTTCCGAGTGGAAAGCTTTCGCAGATAAAATCAGAAAAGACCCGTTTTATATTAATATTATGGACGGCACCGACAAAAAGCAGGTATTGCTTTATTACAAACTTATTCACTTTTTTATAATAAAGGGAAGGAAAAGAACAGCGATGAAGCTTATTGATACAATATCTTTTTTTTCCGCAAAGCGTCATAAAAGGTGAAGTAAACGTTTCAGCCGGCTTTTTCTGTAAAAAAGAGGATAAGACAATAAACAAACCGAAAAAACAGAAACATGTTCAATCCGATAATAGTTTTATATACATACTTTCCCCAAAAACTCGCGCTTCGGGTTTTAATACTTTTAATATTGGCGGCGGCGTTTTCCGCTTTGTTTGATTTGCTTTGGCGCAAGGGAAAACTGGGCAGAAATAAAGCGCGGCTTTATATGGTTTTGTTTTTATATTTACTCGGATTGTTTTTTGTTATTGTTCTCGGAAGAAGAACGCGGCCGAACGTCAGAATCGAATTGGATCCTTTTGCCGATTATATAAAATTGCTGGCGGGCTCCGGTGAGTATCTGAAGGAAACAGCGCTCAATGTAGCCGCTTTTGTTCCCGTGGGTTTTTTAGCTTATATCGTTGCGGAAAAAGCCCGCTTTTTAAAAGCTGTTTTATCGGGGCTTGCGGTTTCAATGCTGTTTGAGTTTTTGCAATTTGTTATGAAAAACGGATTGTGCGAAGTCAGAGATATAATAAATAATACTGCGGGAGCGCTTTTGGGAGCTGTTCTTGGAGTAATATGCGTTATAATAATAAAAAAAAGAAAGGCTGATTAATCGGGTGAATACGCTTGCACAAAATTTAATAGATTCGGTTCGTGCGGCGATTCTTGAAACCGATCCGCCTTTAACAGAGAATTGGAACAAAATCTTAGAATTCGCGCAAAAGCATGACCTGGACAATTTTTTGGCGGAAATCGCTCCGAAAATTGAATCGCTGTCGGCCGAAGAGCGCGAAGCCATGTATAACTTGCAGATGACGTCAATCATAAAGGACGCCAATCAGGAGTCAGAGGTCGACGATATAATCCGTCTGTTTGACGAGCGGGGCATAAACGCGGTCATGCTTAAAGGCTGGTACCTCAAAAAGCTTTATCCCCGCCGCGATTTGCGCACAATGGGAGATACCGATATTTTCATAAAAGAGTCGGATCAATCCGCGGTTCACGATATTTTATTATGTTGTGAGTACAAATGCAATTCCACCGAAAACAAGAAGGATATCGCTTATACGAAATTACCGTTCCAGACGCTTGAGATACATAAAAACCTTTTTATGTATGAGGATAAATGGAACGACTGCTTTAATATGCCCGACTCCCCGATGTATATATGGAACAGGCTTGTAAAGCTTGACGGGTACGGGCACATCTATCGGATGGACGATGAGCTGTTTTTTGTGTATATGATAGCTCATACCGCAAAGCACCTTTTGGATGACGGCGGAATCGGCATAAGAGCCTTTATAGATATTTGGATTTACCTCAGAAACAAGCCCGACCTTGATTTTGATATTGTAAACAGGGATCTCGATAAGCTTAATCTGAGAAAATTTGCCGAGAACTCAATAAGTCTTTCCGCTTTCTGGTTTGATAATAAGCCGGCTGCTACCGAAATTAAGGAGTTCGGCGATTACATTATTAAATGCGGAGTCTACGGAAACAGCGATTTCTTTGTCGTGAATAATGAGGTTATGCGCGACGGAAAGCAGCGCGGCAAATGGGGCTACGCGTGGAAGCGCGCGTTCCCGGGTATGGAATCAATGAAGGTTAGATATCCAAAGCTTGAGAAAAAGCCGTGGCTGCTTCCTGTTTGTTACTCAAAACGCCTGCTGTACAGCACAACACACCGCAGGAACACTATTAAAAGAGAAATAAACAGCGCCGGTAATGTCGATTATGATCAGGCTCACAGAATAAGAGAAATGTATAAAAACATAGGTTTACAGGAATAGGTTAACTTACCTGAAACCGTCAGGGGGCAGGGGATAGGAAATGACAGATAATACTATTAAGAATAACAAAAAGACGGACACAACAGTCGATTTGTTAAAGTTTGTTTTTTGTATTTTGATTATAGCGCTTCATACTCACGCGGTTGAATTGTTGCCGAAAAGCTATTTTGCCGTAAATGTTTTTTGCCGGCTTGCCGTTCCGTATTTTTTTGCAGCCTCGGGCTACTATCTCAGAAAAAAATACATAAACAGCGCTAAAGACATGTACCGAAGCGTTTTAATATCATATGAAAAAAGATTATTGTATCCGTACCTGTTTTTTCTGCTGATAGCGTTGAGGCAGCACTGGACAACATATATGCTGGAAGGCGATTCGGGCGAGCTGATTTTTAAGCGCTTGATTCAGGACGCTTTCTTTTATCCCAGAGGAGCGCTGTGGTTTGTACTCGCTTTAATGGTTGCCGCTTTGATAACATATCCTTTTATGAAAATAAAAAACGGGGTAAATATCTGCTTGGCTGTTGGGTGTTTGCTGTTTCTTTTCGCGTTGATTTGCAATAACTACTATTTTGCGGTTGTTAATACCCCCCCTGCAGAGCTTAGTTGACAAATACATGCAAGTTTTTGCTTCCGCGCGAAACGGATTCTTTGTAGGCCTGATATTCGTTTCATTGGGCATGAAATGCTTTGATTTAAACAATAAAAGCGTTTCAGACAGCGGTAAAAGGAAAAAATGGCTTGCGGGTTCGGTTGTTTTCTTTGCTTTGTATGTCGGTGAAATAACCGTGCTGTATTTCCTTCACTGCAAAAGGATCGATGATACTTCGCTTTATATTTCTCAGCTATTATTTGTGCCGTCACTGTTTTTGACCTCGGTACTGTTTCCCGTAAAAATCCCCGTTAAAATATCAGTCCTGCTCAGGAATCTGTCAACCGGAATGTATTATCTGCACAGGCCGATACTTTGGTGGGTGATGTTTTGGACAGAAAACGCGGCGGTCGATTTTATTGTTGTTTCTCTGGCAGCGTTTGTCATTTGTATGATAAGTTATAAAGTAAAATTTAAAAATAAATATTATCTTTTAAAATTAACATTGGAAGTGTAGAGTTGAACAGAATTAGTTTAAGTAACAAAACCGTTTTAATAACAGGAGCCGCGGGCTTTATCGGCGCCAATCTGGTGATGAAACTGATAAAAACAGGCGAGCCGATGAAGCTGGTCGGACTTGACAGCATGAACGATTACTACGACGTTTCTCTAAAGGAGTACAGACTTGCCCAAATCGAAAAGCTTGTCGCCGAAAGCGAGCAGATTGAGTGGTGGTTCATAAAAGGCGACCTTGCGGACAAGGCGCTTATCGACAGCGCGTTTGAGGACTTTAAGTTTGATATTGTTGTAAACCTGGCAGCTCAGGCGGGCGTTCGATATTCAATTGAAAACCCGGACGCGTATATCAACAGCAATTTAATCGGCTTTTACAATATCCTCGAGGCTTGCCGCCATTCCTATGACAACGGCGCAAAGGGCGTTGAGCACCTTGTATACGCTTCATCGTCCTCGGTTTACGGCGGCAATAAAAAGGTTCCCTTCTCAACCGACGATAAGGTTGACAACCCCGTTTCGCTTTACGCGGCTACTAAAAAGAGCAACGAGCTTTTGGCGCACGCGTACTCAAAGCTCTACAATATTCCCTCAACGGGACTGCGCTTTTTCACGGTTTACGGCCCCGCGGGGCGCCCCGATATGGCTTATTTCGGCTTTACAAAC
>CADAYK010000073.1 GCA_902792105.1 uncultured Ruminococcus sp. | reverse complement strand
GCTTTAATTAAATTTGAGCGCCTGTAATAACCTGACCGGTCATTCGGTTAAAAAGATGACCTTGTTTTCCGGATCCGAAAAATAAACCTCGGTTTGCGGATTAACGGTAAACGGAATACCCTTTTCAAGCCTTTTGCCGTTCATCAGGAACGTTCCGTTGGTGGAAACGTCGGTTATCAAAAACAGCCCTGTGCTGCGGTCATAGCTGACAATGCAGTGCTCGCGGCTTACTCTTGTGCTGTTAAGAGTAAACATACAGCTTTTTCTTGAGCGTCCCACAAGGTTGTCGATATTCGGCTCAAGACGTGTTTTTTGGATTATCTGTCCGTTCTCCGACTTTGCAATAAAAGCTTCTTTATTCATATTCCATCAAATCCTTTAATTTCAAGATTGTTTGCGTTTTACATTTTCAGTATATCACAGACTTATAAAAAATACAACTTTTATCACAAAACAAACAAAAAATTTTTTAAAAATTTCAAATTAGGTATTGACTTGTTATTTTTAATGTGATAATATTAAATTGTAAAGAACATTAAACATCGAGGTGATCAAAATGTCCGATGAAAAAACCTTTTTAAGCAATTACAATATGAATGATTATGAGCGCCCCTCGGTCACGGCGGACATCATTGCGTTAATGATACGCTCGCAGGACAGCCAAAATTACCGCAGGAACCGCAAAACAAGCCTGTCGCTGCTGCTTATAAAGCGCGGAGGTCATCCGTTTAAGGGCTGTTGGGCGCTGCCGGGAGGATTTTTGAATCCCGGTGAAACCATTGAACAGTGCGCCCTGCGTGAAATCGAGGAGGAAACCTCGGTAAAGCCCGTGTCGATCATGTCTGTCGGGCTGTTCAGCGAACCCGGGCGCGATCCCAGAGGCTGGATAATTTCAAACGCGTTTGTGTCAATTTTAAGCGAAACCACGGTTAACCAGCAGTCGGGCGACGACGCCGACGACGCGCAGTGGTTTGACGTGAGCTTTGACAAGGACGAACAAGGCCGTTACCGCCTTGAGCTCAGCCGCGCCGACATAACCCTGTCAGCCCTGCTCACCGAGGAAAAAACACGGTTCGGCCGCACCTATTTTAATATAGTTGAAAGCGGAGGTCTTGCGTTTGACCATGCCGAAATAATAGCCACGGCGCTTACCTCGCTGAGGAACGAGGCGAAGGATTTTGAAAACATCTTTGATTTTCTTCCCGAAAAGTTCACCCTGACTCAGCTTCAAAACGTTCAGGAAACAATTACCAACATTTCGGTTCTGCCCGCCAATTTCAGAAGGAAGATTTCGGGGCTTGTAACCGAAACCGACGAATACACCAAGGGAGCCGGTCACCGTCCCGCAAAGCTGTATGTCCGCCGGCAGACAACAGACTTAGGAAAGGAGAAGTTATGAAAAAGTTTTTGATAGCCGTCGATATGCAAAAGGATTTTGTAGACGGAGCGCTGGGCACAAAAGAAGCCGTGGCGATCGTGCCTGCGGTAGTTGAAAAAATCAAAGCCTTTGACGGCATGATCTTTGTGACATACGACACCCACTTTGACAATTATATGAGCACAAACGAGGGCAGGCACCTTCCCGTGCCCCACTGCATAAAGGGCACCGAAGGCTGGCAGCTTGACAAGGAAGTTGCAAAAGCCCTTGAAGGTAAAGAATACACTGCCGTCGAGAAAAATACCTTTGGTTCCGTTGAGCTTCCGGGACTTATCAAAGAAGCCGCGGACGGAGAGGATTTTACCGTTGAATTGATCGGGCTTTGCACCGATATCTGCGTTGTCAGCAACGCGCTTTTGATAAAGGCAAGCTTCCCCGAGGCGGAAATTGCCGTTGACGCAAAATGCTGCGCCGGAGTTACTCCGCAGGCTCACGAAGCTGCTCTTGCCACCATGGCAAGCTGCCAAATCTCAGTATAATAATTCTTAGGAGGAATAATAATGTTTAATGCCGAAAAAGTTAAAAATGAATGCGTTCAGTGGATCCGCGATTTTTTTGAAGAAAACGGAAAAGGCTGCAACGCGGTTGTGGGAATTTCGGGAGGCAAGGACAGCTCGATCGTCGCGGCTCTTTGTGTTGAAGCGCTGGGCAAGGACAGAGTGATCGGAGTTTTGATGCCCTGCGGCGAGCAGGCGGACATCGATATGGCAAAGCTGCTTGTTGAAACCCTCGGTATAAAGCACTACATCGTAAACATCAAGGACGCCGTTGAAGGAATCACCAACAGCATTCCGTTTGAGCTTTCCGAACAGAGCAGAACCAACCTGCCGCCGAGGATCAGGATGTCTACGCTTTACGCGGTATCCCAAAGCCACAACGGAAGAGTCGCCAACACCTGCAACCTCAGCGAGGACTGGGTGGGCTACTCAACACGCTACGGCGATTCGGCGGGCGATTTCAGCCCCTGCTCAATGCTCACCGTTGACGAGATGAAGCAAATAGGCAGGCTGCTGGGACTTCCCTCTGTTCTCGTTGACAAGGTCCCCATTGACGGACTCTGCGGAAAAACCGACGAGGATAACCTCGGCTTCACCTATGCCGAGCTTGACCGTTACATCCGCACGGGCGAAATCGAGGATGAGGAAAAGAAGGCGAAAATCGACAGGCTTCACCGCATCAACCGGTTCAAGCTTGAGCTTATGCCGATGTTTGACCCTCACATTTAAAGGAGCAGGCTATGGACAAAAAGGCATTTGAACTGGGAATTATCGTGGGAAGGTTCCAAACCTTTCACACGGGGCACGAATATATGGTCAATAAAGCCGCGTCGGTCTGCGAACGGCTGGCAATATTTGTCGGCTCGTCACAGGAAAGCGGAACCCTGAAAAACCCGTTTGATTACGAAACGCGCGAAAGGATTTTGAGGAAGCTTTTCGGCGATACCGTCGAGGTCTACCCCCTGCCCGACATCGGCGTCGGCAACACCTTCGCCTGGGGAGATTATGTGCTGAAAAACGTTAAGGAACGCTGCGGCAAAGCCCCCGACCTGCTTGTTTCCGGCAAGGAGGCGCGCAGGCTCGACTGGTTTGACAGCACAAGAGGCGTGCAGGCAGCCGAGCTGTATGTTCCCAAAACGATCGACATTTCCGCCACACGTATGCGCGAATTCTTTATAAACGACAATTTTGAAGAGTGGAAAAAATTCACCAACCCTGTTCTTTGGGATGATTACGAGGCGCTGAAAAACGCCGTGCTCAGCTCAAAGGACAACCTTGAAACCGCGAGCATTTAGCTAGGAGAGCATTATGAAATTACAGCCTATTATTGTATCGCTTCTCGATACCGACCTCTATAAATTCAATATGGATCAGGTCATTTTTCACAAGCACACCGACCTTTGCGGACAGTATTACTTTAAGTGCCGCAACAAGGACATCGTTTTCACAGCCGAAATGGAGGACGAGATAAACGCCCAGATCGACCATTTGTGCACACTCAGGTTCACAAAGGATGAGCTTGATTACCTGCGTTCGATTCGCTTTATCAAGAACGACTATGTTGAGTTTTTAAGGCTTTGGAGACCGATACGCGATTATGTGACCGTTGGCAGAACCGAAAGCGGCGAGCTAAGCGTTGTTGTTGACGGACCGCTGTTCTCGGCAATGCAGTTCGAGATTTTCCTGCTTGAAATCATCAACGAGGTTTACTTCCGCATGAAGTACGATTACGAAACCCTCAGAAAATCCGCCGAAGAAAAGCTTGACGCTAAAATCAAGGCGCTGAACGACGGAACCTACACCTTTAAGTTTGCCGAGTTCGGATGCCGCAGAAGGCTGTCACGCGAATGGGAGGATGTTGTTGTTAAGCGTCTTGCGACCGAAACCGACAAATGCGTGGGCACGTCAAACGTTTACCTCGCAAAAAAATACAACCTCACCCCAATAGGCACCTACGCTCACGAGTATGTGCAGATGTATCAGGGAATTGACAAAATCCCCCTCGCCTACACCAACCACTACGCGATGAAGGACTGGTACGACGAATACCAGGGCGACAACGGAACCGCGCTGACCGACACTATCACAACCGACCTTTTCCTGCGTGATTTTAACCGTTCAAACGTAAACAATTACACCGGCGTGCGCCACGACAGCGCCGATCCTTACGAGTGGGGCGAAAAAATAATTAAGCACTACGAAAGCTACGGCGTGGATCCCAAAACAAAGCTTTTGCTGTTTTCCGACAGCCTCGACTTTGACCGCGCCCAGTCGCTTTACGATTACTTTAAGGACAGAACGAAGGTAAGCTTCGGAATTGGCACCTTCTGCTCAAACGACACCTGCGAAAAGGCGCTTAACATCGTTATCAAGCTGCAGTATGTCAACGGCAGACCTGTAGCCAAGCTTTCCGACGCGCCGGGCAAGGCGATGTGCCGCGACGAAAATTACCTTGAATACCTGAGGCGTTCGGTTGAATTCCGCCTTGCACGCGAAAGGTAACCGGAAATATGAATACATTAAAAACCTTCGTAAAAAAAGAACTTTCCGGATGGAAAGCGTGGGAGGTAATCCGGCTTATTGCCGCCTGCTCCGTCATCACCGGCGTAAGCATCTATCTTAATGACACCGTGATGGGAATTATCTCATCCACTACCGGCGTAGCCTGTGTGGTATGCGCCGCTACGGCGTGAGCTATCACAGCATAGACGGGGATTATCTGCACCGGTTTACCGAAGCTAAAAGATTAATTCGGGAGCAGCTCAAAATAACGACACAATGGTAAGAAGGAGGAAAAGCAGTGATCTACAACCCATTGATTAAAAAAGCGCTGAGGATCTCTTTTGAAGCGCATAAAAACCAGCTTGACAAAAGCGGTATCCCCTATGTTTATCATCCCTACCATTTGGCTGAGCAAATGGAGGACCCGTACTCGGTATGCGTAGCGCTGCTGCACGACGTTGTCGAGGACGCCGGGGTGACGCTTAATGATTTACGGCGCGAGGGTTTCCCCGAAGCAGTAATCGAGGCGATCGCGCTGATGACGCATGATAACAGCGTGCCGTATCTTGAGTATGTAAACCGTCTTAAAGAAAATCCTCTTGCCAAAAGAGTCAAGCTTGCGGATCTGAGGCACAACAGCGACCTCAGCCGCTTGGATATTATCACGGAAAAAGATATTGAACGCGCCCAAAAATACAAGAAAGCGATCGCCCTTTTGGAAAGCGAAGAAAACCCGAATATCACCATTCTTAAGAATACCCTCGATGCACTGAACGCGGGACATTATCTTTATCAAGGCAGGATCGTACCGCTAAAGACCGATCTCTGCCGTATGCGCGGGGCACGCGTTTTTCTGCCGGACGAAGCAGCGCGTTTGTGTGCAGAGGATCCACCTCAAAAACAGCTTCAAGGCAAGTGCAGTATCACCTGCAAAAACACAGATTCCTTCACGATGGCGCGCGAAATGCTCCGCGACACCGCGACGTACACACAGGGTGACAGAGTATTGGTTCTGAACTACGCCAACCCTGTAAATATCGGCGGTGGCGTTCGCAAGGGCGCAAAGGCACAGGAAGAGGATTTGTGCCGTCAAAGCTCCCTGCTGCTTTCCCTCGAGAGCAATGAGGCTGCCGAATATTACCGATATAACCGCGCGCTGCACACTATGCTCGGATCGGACGCAATGATCATTTCACCGGATGTCGAGATAATTCGCGACGGCAACGGCGATTGGCTTGAGGAAACAGCAGTTGTTTCCGTCCTGACCTGTGCCGCGCCGTATATCCGCGACGGACTTGAGGGAAAAACCTTTGAAGAATACCGCGCAATGCTGGCTCAACGGATCCGTGGGATGCTCAGCGTCGCCGCTCACGAGGGATACACCCACCTTGTCCTCGGAGCCTGGGGCTGCGGCGCCTTCGGCAACAACGCAAGGCTGGTCGCGCATCTGTTCAAGGAGGAAATATTTAGGATCGGCAGCAACACCTTCAAGCACATCGGCTTTTCCGTACTTTGCAAGGATCCTCAGCAGTATAATTACCGCATTTTTTCAAGCTGTTTTGAATAAACCGGCTGTGCGCCCTGCGGTCGTTTCAGAGGTTGTCTGACCGGCGGCAAAAATATATTTATCTTTTTGTTTTAATGGTTTTTAATTGAAAACAGTATAAAACTCTGTCGCGATCAAAAATATTATTCATATTTCAATTTTACGCGAAAAATGACCGGGCAAGCTTTTCGTCTGCCTGGTCGGTATTTTTTCATATTAAGGCGGACAGTTCAGGCTGTCTGCCTTTCGTCTTGTTTGGTTTCTTATGATACGTCGGTTATGCTCGGCAGAGCGGATATGTGCGCCTGTTTCCCACGGTGTAAAGGTTTGGTAATCCAAGCCGATCACCTCGCACTCAGGGAACAGCGGCTTGTAACGCTCACATTCTGCCGCAGAACCGTTTTTGCCGTGGATATATAATACTGCTGTTTGTTTCATTATAATCACTTCTCACATCTACTCTTAAAACCCCCATATTATCATATTCATCATCCGAGCTTCTTTATCGGATGCCGAATTACGGTTTTCAGCTTTTCCGGGGCGACTTTTCTTGCGTCACTCAGATAGATTTCATGATGTAAACGCTGATCTGTGATATCCGGCGCATAGCCCTGCGCTTCCATGTATTCATGCATTATTTGAACAGTAGCAGGCTCATCATCATAAGAACCGATATGCATACATTGAACGCATAAGCCCTCATCATAGGTGAAAAACTCCACCTTGGAATAGTCGGTTTTCTTCTTCCTTGTCGCTTCTTCGACTGCCCAATCGAAATCCGCCTTTGTCACGAAATCCGGCAGGCGAATGACGGATATCCAGTTGAATTCTTCCTTGTGAGAATAGTCGACACCTTCAACGCCTTCCTGCCACCAAAAGCCTTCGAGCGGCGGCACTACATAATCGAAATACCCCTCGATCTGATGATCTCCCTTTTTGCTCATCTTTATCGTGAAGGCAATGCCGTACAGCAGCCCTATCGCCTGCTTGTACGCCCCGTCCTCCGCGTTGGGATCGCCCTTTCCGCGCACCGCGATAAAATTCATTTGCGGCACGGTCACGATAGACGGCTTGTTCTTAGGCATATAGAATTCCTTGTATTCTTTTTTGTAATCAAACGCCATACTTTATCCCCTTTGATCTGATCGATCGGTTCCTTTCACCGGCACCCAAATACCGCATTCATAGTCAGGTGACTGCGGATCGCCTGCGGAGTACACTTCGAGCGTAGCCATACCGTTTGCCTGATACTTCTGTCCTTCATTGTACACTTCGAGCGTAGCCATACCGTTTGCCTGATACTTCTGTCCTTCATTCGGGAACCACTCCTGCCAAACATAGGTATTCAGTGTTTGCAGCGCTCCGGGCATGGGACCTTTTGCGCTAAACACCGCCCAACTGCTTTCGGGAAATGAATAAAGCTCAAGACCATTGGGAACCTCGCCGCCCTGATACAGCCCTGCGATCCAATAATCAAAACCATTTTCGGACTCCGCACAAATGGCAAACATTCCGATATGGTTCGTTAAGATCGCTTCTTCAACCGGCGTTTCGGGCTTCATCGTCTGCCAAAGGCGGGCATACTTTAGATTGTATTCCTTATCCCAGAATTCCGGACATTTTACATACCCTTCATCGGGTCGGATCTCCGTATGATAACCGATAAATGTCATCGCTTTTTTCTTTTCATAAGTAACATTCATAATTTTTTCCTCCGATCTTGAATTTTGTTTTGAATTACTGTACGACTTTCCATAATTGCCGCGACTGTTGCGACTGCGCAGACAAGCCCGGCGGTGTATCGTATGCTGATGATTTGAATTGTAAAGGGAAGAATAAACAGCAACACTCCGGTGA
>CADAYK010000072.1 GCA_902792105.1 uncultured Ruminococcus sp. | reverse complement strand
CCATCGCCTTTTTTCTGAGCACGCTCATTTTCGGATTCACAAAATCACCTCCCGTGCAAATTTGCCGCAATATAAAAAAGCTTCATTTGCAAATAAAAACGGGCGGAATAAATCCGCCCCTGCCTTAAACATACATTAATATAAGCAATAATTACTCAGCAAAGCCCGACTCAACCAATTCGGCAAGACCTTCAACGGCCTCGTTTTCATCTGCACCGTCGGCAATGATTTTAATTGTTGTTCCGCCGATGATGCCGAGTGAAAGCACGCCCAAAAGGCTCTTTGCGTTAACACGGCGTTCCTCTTTCTCTACCCAAATCGTAGCCTTGTACTCGTTAGCCTTCTGAATGAAAAATGTTGCGGGACGAGCGTGTAAGCCTGCTTTGTTCTGAACTAAAACTTCCTTAACATACATTGTTGTTACCCTCTTCTCTTTAACACATAATTAAAAGTGATTAAGCTGATACGGCCTTTAAAACGGTATTTTACAGCCTGTTAAAATATATTATAATCATTTTTTCGGTCAAGGTCAATAATATTATTTCAATTTCGTATTAATACTCACCCTGTGTAGAATTAAAGGTGAATTTATTGTGCAAAATTACAACAAATAACAGCAAGTTTGTCAGTCTTGGTTCTACTATGTGCATTTTTTTGTTACATTATGCGCAACATTTTAATCACCTTCAAGCAAATCAGGGCGTTTTATTTTGGTTATCTCAACGCTTTTTTCACGCCGCCAGCGTTCAATATTCGCGTGGTGGCCGCTCAAAAGAACCTCGGGAACCTCTATACCGCGCCAGCTTGAGGGCTTGGTGTACTGCGGATACTCCAAAAGTCCGTTAAAGTGGCTTTCCTCGGTGAAGCATTCGTTGTTGGTGAGCACGCCCGGAACCATGCGGCACAAGGCGTCGGTAAACACCATAGCCGGAATTTCGCCGCCCGTGAGCACATAATCGCCGATTGAGATCTCCTCGTCGATAAACGTGTCGAGCAGCCTTTGGTCAACGCCCTCATAGTGACCGCAGAGCACGCAGATGTTCTTTAACTCTCCGAGCTCGCGCAGCCTTTGCTGGTTAAGTGTTTTGCCCTGAGGCGACATATAAACAAAATACGGCCGTTCGCCTGTTTCCTCACAAATATGCTCAAAGCAAAGGGCAATGGGCTCCGCCTTCATAAGCATACCCATTCCGCCGCCGTAGGGCGTGTCGTCAACACGGCGGTGCTTGTCGAACGCAAAGTCGCGCAGCTGGTGAGTGCGGATTTCAACCGCGCCGCTTTTTTGTGCCCTGCCGATTATACTGTCGCCCAGCACCGGCTCGAACATCTCGGGAAACAGCGTGATTATGTCAATCCTCATCGTCAAAAATTCCTTTCATGGGACGTATCAGCACATATCCTCCGTCAACATTGCGCTCGGGAAAAACCTCGTCAATTACGGGGGCAAGGTATTTTTTGCCGTCCGCGCCCGTAATTTCGTAAACATCGTTTGCTCCCGTGCGGAGAACGTCGGTGATTTTTCCGTAGTTTTTATTATTGTCCGCGTCGATAACGTCAAGTCCAATCAGATCCTGAACAAAGTTGACGCCCTCGTCAAGCTCAACCTCATTTCGGTTTATATATACGATTTTTCCGCGCAGGCGCTCAGCCTGCTCGATTGAATCCACCCCCTTGATTTTCGCAAGGGTAATGTTTTTGTGCGGACGGCTTTTGACCTCGATCGTGGTTTTGCCGTCCGGATCGAGGTAAAGCGTGGTAAATTCGCTTAAAAACTGCGGTGAGTCGCACCACGGGTCAATTCTTACCTCGCCCTTTATTCCGTGGGTTCCGACGATCTTGCCGGACTCTAAATACTGCTTTTTCATATTATCACTGCTTTCAATGTTATGTATGCGTAACCGCCGGGGTTTTGCCGTGAAGCCTTATTTCAGCTCAACTATGGTTACGCCGTCCTCGCCTTCGCCGAAGGTGCCCAGACGCTTGCTTTTTACCGCCTTGTGGGTGCGCAGGTGGTTGTTGATTTCACGGCGCAGGATTCCCGTGCCCTTGCCGTGAATTATCGTAAGCTTTGAAATTCCCGAAAGCACGGCGTTGTCAATTGCCTTGTCAACGATTTGGATGGCGTCATAGGCAGTTTCGCCGCGGACGTCGACCTCGGTTTCGGGACGGACCTCAACGCGGCTTGGAACATTGCGGGTTGAGGAAAATTTCGGCTTATCCGGCTTGGTTTGGCTTTTTAAAAGCCTAAGGTTTTTAACGTCAACGCGCGTTTTTATTATGCCCATCTGAACAAGCGCGATCCCGTCCTTGTTAGGCGGAGTCAGCACTGTTCCGTTTTTGTCGATGTCAAACACAAGCACCTCGTCACCTGCCTTAAGCGGACGCGGAAGCTTGTACTCCTCAGCCGGAGTCTGCTTTATTTTTACGGGGTCGGCGTGAGCCTCCATTTGGTCTATGTTTTTACGCAGCCTTGCCCTGTCCTCGGCGGAAAGCTCCTTTTCCCGTCTCGCCTTTTCAAGCTCTTCAACAAGCGCGTCCGCCTGTGCTCTGGTGCGCGACACTATGCGCTGAGCCTCCTGCTTCGCGCGCTCGATCTCACGCTCGGCGTCAGCCTTGGCGCGTTTGAGCTCGTTTTCCGCCTTTTGTTTTTCGGTGTTCGCCTTTGCCGTAAGGCGGTTGGCGTTTTCGACCTGCCGTTCAAGGCTTTGGCGCTGTTTTTCAAGCTTTTCCACAACGTCCTCAAACTGACGGCTTTCGCCCGAAACAAGGCTTTGCGCGCGGTCTATGATTTCCGGTTCCATTCCGAGCCGCTTTGAAATGGCGAACGCGTTACTTTTGCCCGGTACGCCGATCAAAAGCCTGTAGGTCGGGCGCAGAGTTGCCACGTCAAACTCGCAGCTTCCGTTTTCGACGCCTGCGGTTCGCAGGGCAAACTCTTTAAGCTCGGCGTAATGGGTGGTCGAAGCGATTTTTGCGTGCTTTTCACGCAGTTTTTCAAGAATGGCGATCGCAAGCGCCGCGCCCTCTACGGGATCGGTTCCCGCGCCGAGCTCGTCGATAAGACACAGCGAGCCCGCGTTCGCAAGCTTTAATATCTGAATAATGTTGGTCATATGAGCCGAGAAAGTGGAAAGGTTTTGCTCAATGCTCTGCTCGTCGCCGATGTCCACCAGCACACGGCGGAATATACTCAGCTCGCTGTTGTCGCCGCAGGGAACCAAAAGTCCGCACATCGCCATCAGGGTGAGCAGTCCGAGGGTTTTAAGCGTTACCGTTTTGCCGCCCGTGTTCGGGCCGGTGATCACAAGGGTGTCGAACTCACCGCCCAGACGGATGTCAACGGGCACGACCTTAGCGCTGTCAATAAGCGGATGCCGCGCCTGCTTAAGGTTGATCACACCCTTATCATTCAGCACGGGCATACTCGCTCTCATACGGTAGGCAAGCTCTGCCTTGGCAAAAATAAGGTTGAGTGTTGTGAGGTTTTGGTAGCTGCGGATTATAGCGTCCGCAAAGTCGCCCGACTCGGCGGACAACTCAAAGAGGATACGCTCGATCTCCTCCTCTTCCTTTCCCTTGAGCACCTTGATGTCGTTGTTCGCCTGGACAACGCCCATCGGCTCGATAAAAACGGTCTGGCCGCTTGAAGAGGTATCGTGCACAAGTCCCGGAACGTTGTTTCGGCACTCGCTTTTTACGGGCACAACATACCTGCCGTCGCGCTGGGTTACGATTGCCTCCTGCAAATACTTTATGTAGCTGGAGCTGTGGATGATTTTGTCGAGAACCTCGCGCGCCTTTGAGGACGCGGTGCGGATCTTTCGCCTGATGTCAGACAGTGCGCCGCTCGCCTTGTCCGAGATCTCGTCCTCCGAGATGATCGCGGAGGTGATCTTATCCTCAAGATATTTGTTGGAAATCAGGCCGCTGAAATAGCCGTCAAGCGAGGTTTCCATTGACGCAAAACGCGAATGCCATTCTTTTACGGTGCGGATAATGCGCAGAGTACGCGCGATTTTTAGAAGCTCGCCCGTGGTAAGACAGCCGCCTGCCTGAGCGCGGCGAAGATTTCCTGCGCAGTTTGAGGCTCCGCCGAACGAAGGCGCGCCGAAGCGTCCGCTCAGCATTAAGGCGTCGTCGGTCTGCTTTAAAAGCACGCGCGCTTTTTCAAGATTGTACTGCGGCTCAAGCGCGAGCGCGGCTTCCTTTGACGCGTCAAGATTAGTGAGGTTTGACAGGCGTTCAAGGATTTTGTCAAGTTCAAGTGTTTTATAATGTCTGTTCATAACTTTTTACCTATGCGATAGTTTTATAAAAAATGAGTGTTTTAAAATCTTTTTCAAAGCGGTATTTCAGATAGCTTTCGCTCGCCCGGTTGAGCATATCAAGCCCTTCGTCCGACAGCGAAAACGAAAACAGCCTGTCGTCGTCGGCATAAACGGTGTGCCTAAGCGCGTGAAGCGCGGATTCGCTCAGCGGTATTGCTCCGCCGGCGCCCGGGCTGCGGCAGGAAGCACACTCGAGCCTGCCCTCGCGCGGCAAAAAATACATGGTTTCGGCGGTGTATTCGCCGCATACCGAGCACATTCTCAGGTCGGGCAGGTAGCCTGCCATTGCGGAAAGACGCATTTCAAGGCAGGGCTTTACCAAATTTTCGGGGCGCTTGCTCTCGTTTATCAGGTAGAGCGAGTTTAATATAAGCCTGAGATATTCCTCCGCCGGCTGTTCCTGCGGACAGATCGTCAGCGCAAGCTCGCAAAAGTACTGCGCAAGACACATTTTTTTGACGTCGGAGCGCAGCTTTGAGAATATGCGAAGCGAACGCGCGTCGCCGATTATGTAGCTTTCCCGGCTTTTATAGAAGGTCAGCCGGGAATAAGACAGCAGGGATGACGGAGCGCATTTTTGGTTTTTTATGCTCTTGGCGCCCTTTACAAACGCCTTGACAACGCCGTGGGATTTGGTAAGAACGTGCACAAGCTTGTCCTGCTCACCGATATTCATTTCTTTGATTATCAAGCCGTCCGTTTGGAATTTCATCGGTGACCTCCCTGTTTACGGTGTCAGCGCCCGTGTTTTTTGAATTTTGTATGCTTTTATAGCGGATATAATCGAGCACACTGCCCGTAGTGAGAAAAACCGACCACATGTTCATTTCGTCCATCAAAACACCTCCGCTTTTTAGTGTTTTGATTTTGCGGCGGTTTTATTGATTGAAATTTCAGGTAAAGATAAAGTATCGCCCGGCTTCCGCGATTATACAATCATAAAAGCAACGTCGTTCCTGTTGCCCTCATAGCTTCTGTTTAATTGTGTTTTCTCGCGAAATGCCGACACTGTCAAAGCAGCCGACATCAAGTACGCGAAGTGAAAAACGCGTAGTAAATTAATCGAAATTTTTTTCGTCGTAACCGAAGTTTTGAACAAGGCGGGCGCGGTTGCGCCAGTCCTCCTTAACCTTTATCCAGGTTTGAAGAAAGACCTTGCAGTCAAAAAACCTTTCGATATCCTGACGGGCACAGGCGCTGATTTTTTTAAGCATAGAGCCGCCTTTGCCGATTATTATGCGCTTGTGGGTTTCGCGTTCGCAGTAAATTGTCGCGTCAATGTCGAGGATCCCGTTTTCGCGCGTTTTCATTTTTTCGATTACAACAGCGGTGCCGTGGGGGATTTCCTTATCGCAAAAGCGCAGGATCTTCTCGCGGATGATTTCGGAAACGATAACGCGTTCGGGCTGGTCGGTCAGGGTGTCGTCATCAAAAAAGTGACCGCCCTCGCTCGCCTGTTTTTTAAGCTCGTCAAGCAGTTCGTTAAGTCCGCTTCCGTCCTGAGCGCTTACGGGAACAACCGCTTCAAAATCGTAAAGCTGAGAATAGGTCAGGATCTGCTTCATCAGCTCCTCCTTTTCCCTGAGAGTGTCGATTTTGTTTATCGCGAGGATCGCAGGCATTTCCATAGCCTTGAATTTTTCGATCAGCGACAGATCGGCAGGCGACGGCTCGCGTCCTGCCTCCACAACCAGAAGGCAGCAGTCAACGCCGCCGACCGATTCGTTGACCGAACGCACCATATATTTTCCGAGCGAGTTTTTCGGCTTGTGCATTCCCGGGGTGTCAAAGAACACGATCTGGTATTCGTCTTGGGTTAGCACGCCGGTAATGCGGTTGCGCGTGGTCTGGGGCTTTGATGACACGATCGCGATTTTCTGACCGAGAAGGCGGTTTAAAATTGAGCTTTTGCCCACGTTTGGTCTGCCGACAATAGCGACAAATACGGATTTATCGTTTTGATTATTAGTCATAATATACCTCAAAATATAGTTTATTGTGTTTATTATAACACATAACGGTACGAAAAAAAAGAGGCAATCAAAAGAAAGCCTCTCTGTTATTTTTTTCTTTTGCGGAATAATCTGTCCCTTATGCCGTAAGGCCCGAGCCATACAAAAATCACCGAAATAACCGCCGAGATAATCAGCAGAGCGAGCAAAAGCGGACGTTCGGCAAAAAACGTAAAAATGTTAAGGATCACGGCAAAGTCAAGGAAAAAAATGCAGGCGATAACAGCCGCGCCTACAGACAGAGCCAATACCGCGCCTGCCGCCATATCCTTGGCGTTTTTAATAAACTGATTCTGCTCATTTGTTATAAGGTCGCACATATTTTCAAGTGCGGTATTTATCAGCTCTGCGGTTATTACCAGCGCGATCTGCATAATCAAAACCGCGATTTGAGCCGCCGCAAAGCTGTAAAAAGCCGAAAACAACAGCACATATACCGCGGCGACAAGGTGGAAGCGCAGGTGACCTTCGGTACACACGGCGCGAGCTATGCCGCTAAGCGCGAATTTAAAGCTTTTCAGCTGTTTTTTCATAATTAAACTTTGTCGGGGATGTAGCTTGATGAAGCAGGAAGTCCGAGCTGTTCCATAACAAGCTCTTCCTTTTCCCTCATTCTTACCTTTTCAAGCTTTTCCTTGTGGTCATAACCCAAAAGATGAAGAACACTGTGGGCGGTCAGGTAACCGATCTCACGCTGGAAGGAATGACCGTAAAGCTCAGCCTGATACTTTGCCTTTTCAACGGAAATAACAACATCGCCCAGAATTTTTGCGCCTGTTTCCATGTCGGTATCGTAAACGCCGTTTTCGCCCATCGGGAACGACAAAACATCGGTTTCAATATCCTTGTCTCGATACTGCCTGTTAAGCTCTTTTATGCCTGCGTTATCGGTGAAGGTTACGCTGATTTCGGCGGGACCTTCAAACTTTTCAAGCTGAAGCACGGCGTTGCAGCAGCGGCGCACGAGCATACGTATGCCCGTGGGGATTTTTACTGTTTTTTGTTGATTTGTAATTATTACTTTAATTTTGTCAGCCATTTTCGACACCCTCTGTTTCTTTATTTTTTCACTTTAAACTGTTCTGTTCATGATTTTGAGTTTTCGTACTTAGCGTATGCCTTGATAATATCCTGCACAAGCTTGTGACGCACAACATCCTTGGCGTCAAAGGTACAGTGCC
>CADAYK010000071.1 GCA_902792105.1 uncultured Ruminococcus sp. | reverse complement strand
AAATTAAAACGGGATGACTCAATGTTTAGGAGTCATCCCGTTATTATTATATAATTATTTACTTAAAGTATTTTACGCCGCTTTCAAATATTTTCTGGTCTTTTTCAAACGGTACGTTTTTGTACAGATTTTCGCCCTTACGCTCGCTGTGTCCCATCTTTCCGAGCACTCTGCCGTCCGGCGAGGTAATACCCTCGATCGCACAGATCGAACCGTTAACGTTATAGGCTATGTCGCCGACGGGCTTTCCGCCGAGGTCAACATACTGTGTGGCGATCTGACCGTTTTCGGCAAGGCGTTTAACTGTTTCAAGGTCGGCAAAGAAGCGTCCCTCGCCGTGCGATACGGGAATTGCAAACACATCCCCTGCCTGTGCGCCGGCAAACCACGGTGACTTGACCGAGGTAACGCGTGTGTACGCCATATGTGAAATATGTCTGCCGACAGTGTTGAAGGTCAGCGTAGGATCGGTGGGCTTCAGCTCGCGAATTTCGCCGTAAGGAACCAAGCCGAGCTTGATAAGCGCCTGGAAGCCGTTGCAAATACCGAGCATTAAACCGTCGCGGTTTTTAAGCAGGTCGTTCACCGCCTCTGCAACGCGCGGATTGCGGAAGGTCGTTGCAATAAACTTGCCCGAGCCGTCGGGCTCGTCACCGCCGGAAAATCCGCCGGGAAGCATGATCATCTGTGAGCTTTTTATAATCTGCTCCATGCGCTCTATAGTTTCCTCGATTCCGCTCTGGGTGAGGTTCTTCACTATGAGAGTTTCAACCTCGGCGCCTGCCTTCTCAAAGGCTCTGGCGGTATCAACCTCACAGTTTGTTCCCGGGAATACGGGTATAAATACCTTTGGCTTCGCAGCCTTGATTGCCGGTGAGGAAACATTGCGCTCGCTGTAAAGCGGAACATCAACCTCGATCTCAGGACATTCAGCCTGAGTCGGGAACACCTTTTCAAGCGGAGCAGTCCACTTATTTATCAGCTCGTCAACGTCAACGCTGCTGTTGCCCATAGTAATTTTACCGTCTCCGGTAACCGTACCGAGGTCATAGTAAGTCACGCTGCCGGGAAGCTCGGCGCCGTCGGAAAGCTCAAGCACGAGCGAACCGGAAAGCGGAGCAAAAAGCTCTTTGTTAGTAAGAATCTTTGCAAACGCAAAACCGAACTTGTTGCCGAACGCAGCCTTGCAAACGCTCGCCGCCGCGCCGCCTTCCTTAACAACCGAAGCGGACAGCACCTTGCCCTGATCCATAAGCGCGTAAACAGCCTTATACATTTCAACAAGCTTGTCCCATTCGGGCATCAGCGTTTCTTTATTTTCGGGTACAGGCACATAAATTACCTTTGAACCCACTTTTTTAAATTCTGCCGAAACGGTTTTGCTCGCCTTTGTCATGGCTACGGCAAAGCTTACGAGAGTCGGCGGAACATCAATATCTTCAAACGAGCCCGACATACTGTCCTTACCGCCGATCGACGGAAGTCCGAGTCTGAGCTGAGCCTGCATTGCGCCCAAAAGCGCCGCGGCAGGCTTGCCCCAGCGTGAGGGCACATCCTTTAAGCGTTCAAAATATTCCTGGAAGGTCAACCTTGCGGTAAGAGGATTTGCGCCGATCGCAAGCAGCTTTGAAGTGGATTCAACAACCGCGTAAGCCGAACCGTGGAACGGGCTCCAGCGGGAAACAGCGGGAATAAATCCGTAAGACATCGCGGTAGCGTCGTCGGTTTCGCCTTTCTCAAGCGGAATTTTTGCCGCCATTGCCTCCTGCGGAGTAAGCTGGGTTTTTCCGCCGAAGGGCATAATTACCGTTGCCGCGCCGATAGACGAGTCAAAGCGCTCGGCAAGACCTATCTGCGAACAAACCTCAAGTCTTGAAAGGTTTTCACCCATTGCCTGCTCAAACGGCAGCTTGCTGAGCTGTTCGGGGCAAGCCTGACGGTAGCAGTCCTCAGCCTTTGGTGCGGTGATAAACGCCTTTGCAACCTGAGTTACGCCGTTCGTATTAAGGAATTCACGGCTGAGGTCTACAATTGTGTCGCCCCTCCAGTTCATTGTAAGACGCGGGCTCTCGGTGACAACCGCAACCGCGGTAGCTTCAAGGTTTTCGGTCTCGGCATATTTAATAAATTTGTCAACATCATTTTTATCGAGAACAACTGCCATTCTCTCCTGGCTTTCCGAGATTGCAAGCTCGGTGCCGTCAAGGCCGTCGTATTTTTTCGTCACCTTGTCAAGGTCAACTGTCAAGCCGTCGGCAAGCTCGCCGATAGCCACGCACACGCCGCCCGCGCCGAAGTCGTTGCAGCGCTTTATGAGCTTGGCAACATTTGAGTTGCGGAACAAACGCTGGATTTTGCGTTCAGTGGGCGGATTACCCTTTTGAACCTCTGCTCCGCAGGTTTCGATCGAGCTTTCGGTGTGCGCCTTTGAAGAACCTGTTGCGCCGCCGCAGCCGTCGCGTCCGGTGCGTCCGCCCAAAAGCACGATCACATCGTCGGGCGCCGGAGTTTCGCGAATTACGTTTTCCTTAGGCGAAGCGCCGATGACCGCGCCTATTTCCATTCTCTTGGCAACATATCCCTGATCGTAAAGCTCAACGACCTGACCGGTAGCAAGACCTATCTGGTTGCCGTAGGAGCTGTAGCCGTTCGCCGCACCGGTGGTGATTTTGCGCGAGGGCAGCTTGCCGTGCATGGTGTCCTTGAACGGAACGGTGGGGTCGCCCGAGCCTGTTACGCGCATTGCCTGATAAACATAAGCACGTCCGGACAGCGGATCGCGGATCGCGCCGCCGAGACAGGTCGCCGCGCCGCCGAAGGGTTCGATTTCGGTGGGGTGATTGTGGGTTTCGTTCTTAAACTGAACAAGCCATTTTTCGGTTTTGCCGTCGATCGTAACGGGAACTTCAATTGAACAGGCGTTGATTTCCTCGCTCTCGTCCAAATCGGGGATCATACCCTTTTTCTTAAGGCTCTTCATTCCCATAAGAGCCATATCCATAAGCGACACAATGCGGTCGGTATCCTTGCCGTAAACCTCGTCGCGGGTCGCGTAGTATTCCTTTAAAGCGTCCTCGATAACACCGCCCAAAGCAGCCTTCTCAATTTCTACCTCGCTCAGCTTTGTGAGGAAGGTTGTGTGACGGCAGTGATCCGACCAGTAGGTGTCAATTACCCTCAGCTCGGTAACACTTGGGTCGCGGTGTTCGGTGTCGCGGAAGTAGTCGCGGCAGAATTTAAGGTCGTCAAGAGTCATTGCAAAGCCCATCGAACCAAAGTACTCCGCCATCTGACTGTCGTCCCATGTAATAAAGCCCTCAACGCGTTTTACGTTTTCGGGAACAGGAGTTTCCATGTCGAGAGTCTGCGGCTTCTCAAGCGAAGCAAGGCGGCTTTCAACGGGGTTGATAAGGTAATCCTCAACCCTTTTCTGCTCCTCGTCGGTAATGTCGCCCTTAAGGCAGATCACCCTTGCGGTAAGTACCTTGCAGCGCTCGCCCTGAGTTAAAAGCTGAACGCACTGTTCGGCAGAGTCGCCGCGCTGGTCATACTGACCGGGCAAATATTCCATAGCGAAAACTCTCCAGCCTTCCTCAACCGGCAGAGCTTCCTCATAAATAACGTCGGCATTGGGCTCGGACAAAACAATGCCCTTTGCCTTGTCATACTCTTCCTTTGTAAGTCCCTCAATATCGTAGCGCACAATGTAACGCAGGTCTGTAACCGACCTGAGTCCGAGGTTGTGGCGGATATCCCACAGGGTTTGCTTTGCGACAACATTAAAGCCGTCGCGTTTTTCAACGAAAATTCTGATTACTTCTGACACTGTATCAGCCTCCCGGGTAATTCGTATACGGTTTTATTTTAGCATACACAACGCCGATTTTATTTCACTTATGGCAATATAAAAAATAAACGGATTACACTTAACCCGTTTATCTGTCCAAAATTATTTTCCAATGCTCATACAGCCGTTCAAGCGAAAAAGCGGCGTTTGCCGGGCTTGTTGACGGCAGCTTGACCGCCTTTACTTTGGTTTCCGGAAAAATGTACTTCATATACATTTTATGCGAAAGCGCGCCGTTGCAAAACACGCGGTTCACCTTGCTGTTTTCAAAAATCGGTGACAAATCATTCGGCACAACATCCTTTACCGAGCTGTCGGACGAGCCTGTTATTGTGCAGGATCTGATAGAATCCCACAGTGCAAGACGGTTGTTGAGGATAAGCCCGGTTTTTTCACTTATTGTTTCGGGAACAGGTTCGCCGAAAAGCATAGCCGTAAGCTTCCAAAACCGGTTTTGAGGATGGCCGTAAAAGAACATTGCCTCCCGCGATTTAACCGAAGGGAAGCTTCCCAAAATCAGCGTGTCGGACTCGCTGCCGAAAAGCGGCGGAAACGGATGAACTATTCTTTCGGCGCTCATTTTTTCATCTTCCTTATGAAGGCAAAGGTCTCCTCCTCGCCCTTGTCACGAAGCATTTCGAGCAGCAAATTAAGCTGTTCCTCGGTTTTTTCGTGCATGCGGTGCTTGCCCTTTACCCTGAGAAAATAAGTATAGGGATCGGCGTCGGTATAATCCTTGCCGTTATAAATCTTGCTTGCGGCAACCCTGTCACAGAACATTTCAATCAAATACCTTGTCGGCATTTCAACATTCTCGATCTGCTTGGTTTTGGGGTTGTAGTCGTTCCAATACTCGTAGTGGTGACGGTTCCTGCCCTTGTGGTGCATCCACGCGCGCGACGCGCCGTACAGCTCGCGTTCTCTTTCGTTCGGGCTGCGCGTACCCTGATAAAATCTCGCGCCCGGGATAAACTCGGTCGGGCTGTATTTTGAAAGATCATGTCTGAGTCCCTGCCACAAAATGCCTGCACGGGCGCAGTTCGCTATAACCCTATGGCGGTGTTTTGTTATTGTAAAAAAATGTTTTATAGGATGAGCCATATTATATCTCCACAATCAAATAACGGGAGGTCAGACGACCTCCCGGTGTTGCTTTAATTATCCTGCCTTCTTTGCCGTTTTATCAAACAGCTTAACGAGCGTAGCGTTGTCGGCTGTACCCGTTACCTTAATTCCGTTTGCCTTTTGGAAGTTCTGAACAGCCTTTTCGGAAACCTCGCCGTAATAACCGGTCACATTTTCGGGGTCGTCAATATAACCGAGGTCATAAAGACGCTTTTGCATAATCTTTACATTGCCGTTTTCGTCTTCTAATTTAAGCGAAAGCTTTGTAAGGTTGATCTTGTACTGCGCGGCAACCGAGGTGTTTGCCGCAGTGTTTGCCGCAGGCTTTGTCGCAGCCTGATTTGCCGCGTTTGCCGCGGGCTTTGTAGCTGCCTGATTTGCAGCCTTAGTTGCCTGCTGTGCTGCCTGGTTTGCAGCCTTAGTCGCCTGCTGCGCCGGCTGATTTGCGGCAGGCTTTGTAGCTGACTGTGCCGCAGGCTTTGTTGCAGCCTGATTCGGAACGGTTACAGGCTCGTCGGGAGTTGATATCTTGCCCTTGTATACAAAGTCTACCATTCTCTTAACGGTCTGAACAGCAGTGCCGCCCTGACGCTTCATCTCACGTTCGGTGATTTGAAGCATATTGCCGCCTCTTACCGCGGAAAGCTTTGACATAACAGCGTCCGCTTTAATAGCCTTAAGCGCGTTTTCGTCGGAATAGAAAACATACTTTGGGTTGGCGTTTTTAAGTACCTGAACATCAACGGTATCGTCATTTATCTGACCGGCGATGTTAACGCAGTTTGTGTATTCAAGAAGCATTTCGCCGTAGGTATCGCGTGTCATGATTTTAAGGTTGTTGCCCTCGTAATACAAATAGCAGATCGTATCGGGCTGGGCGTTGGTATTCGGATCTACGGGAATCGTAGACCGGATCTCATCCATCTCCTTAATGAGGCGTTCGTATGATTCCTTACCCTTTTGTTCGCCGGTTACTTTTCCGCCGAGGATCTTGCCGATCGTCTTATAATTTGTCTGAAGCTGCTTGGGTGTATCGGCAAATGCCACTTTTACAACCTTGATGTTATCCTCTTCAAGACTCTTTACGGCAGATTCCTTGATTGCGTCGGAAGCAAAAACAACTGTCGCCTTGGAATCCTTTATTTTCTGAACACTGGGGTTGCTGCTTGCGCCTACGCTCGGAGCAGCGCCCAGATCCTGCTGGTCAACCTGATCGCTTCTGCCCACGATTTTGCCGTCATAGCCCATATAGGCAATAATGTCGGCGGTATTGGCGTCGAGCACAACAATGTTTTCGGGCTCTTTGTCAATCTGAATATTAGCTATTTCAACCGGATACTCAGTGCCCGCGCAGCCTGACAGCGCCGCCGCAAAGGTCAGCGCAACAACGCCGGCAAGTAAAATTGAAACTATTTTTTTCATCACAATAATCCTCCGATGTATAATCTAACAGAAAAGCGATTCCACATACTGTTTTGCGCAGCGCGGCGAACGTCCGCCTTTTGAAAGGGCAAATCGCTCCGCTCCGGCGCAAAGCTCGTCCTTTGGAATTGTAAGTCCTTTTTTGTCCGCAAGCGAACACACGATTTCCGCAAATTCATTTTTATTCGGAACAGTGTAGCAAACCGTGAGTCCAAAGCGGTCGGACAGCGACAGGCTTTCCTGCATATTGTCACGGGTATTAACGTCGTCAACCTCAAAGGAACGGTCGGAAAGCTTTTCCTTAACTATATGCCGTCTGTTTGAGGTAGCGTAAATCAAAGAATTTTTCGGGCGAGCGGAAACGCCGCCCTCAAGCACCGCCTTTAGTGTGGTGTAGCTTTGATCCTGATGCCGGAATGATAAATCGTCAATAAAAATTATGAACTTCATTGGAAGCGCGGCAATCTTATCGGCAAGTATCGGAAATTCAATGAGCCTCTCCTTGGGAATTTCCACAATGCGAAGTCCCCTGCTCCTGAAATTATTCGCAACGGCCTTTACGGTTGAGCTTTTTCCGGTGCCCATGTCGCCGTACAGCAAGCAATTGTTGCAGCTTTTGCCGTCAAGAAACGCCTCGGTGTTTTTCATCACCTTGCTTCTTTGGCGCTCGTAGCCGGTAAAATCGTCAATTTCAATTTTATCGTAGTGCAAAACAGGCTGAATGTCTCCGTTTCGCCACACAAACGCCTTATAACGAGCAAAAATACCGCATCCGTTTTCCCTGTACCACTGCGCAACCTTTTCGAGCGAACCGTCAAACATCTTAAAGCTTTCCGCACATTCGCCCATGCTCCATTTCGGAAGCGAAGCCGCAATGTCCGCAATTTCACCGCTGTACTTATATCCGCTTAAAATCTCATCGGCGCTAAGCTTTGAAGCATCGATAATAGTCTGACAATCACGCTTTACAGCTTCCAAAACCTCCCCGGGCAGGGAACTGTAATTACCTGCCGCAGCAGATCTCGTAAAACAGTTTTCATCAAACAGTGCCGCTTCGGTCAGCGCGTAAGCCAGTTTATCACAACAGCCGCGCTCGGTGATAAGTGAAAAAAACTTACCGTACAGGTCAAGGAAAATCTCGGGCTTTTCATTTGCTGCACAAAGCAAATTGTAGTATGCTCTTACAACGCTCCGGTTCAGAATTCCCCTGAAAACCGAAAGCGAACAGAGCCTCAATTTTATCGAATTAACCTTGTTCATACGAAAGCGAACAGAGCCTCAATTTTATCGAATTAACCTTGTTCATAAAATCATTCCAATCATAAACAATTATACTACCACACTATCCTCCCTGTCAAGTGTTTTACGTCGCGTTTTTAACCTTTGGCTTTACCCGGTAACGTCTTGCGTTTCGCGAGACAGAATAGAAATATCTCAAGCTGTGAGGGCAATGAAAAAAGCGTTTGGTTATTTTCAGTCGGCGTTTTTAACGTTTGGCTTTACCCGGTAACGTCTTGTGTTTCGCGAGACAGAATAGAAATATCTCAAGCTGTGAGGGCAATGAAAAAAGCGTTTGGTTATTTTCATTCGGCGTTTTTAACATTTGGCTTTACCGTTAACGCTTTGCGTTTCGCGAGACAGAATAGAAATATCTCAAGCTGTGAGGGCAAGACCAACAGCTTTAGTATAAATTTCCGCGCCGCCTCATATATATTGTTGAACAAAATACGCAACAAAACGGAGGTCATAAAATG
>CADAYK010000070.1:16965-18020 GCA_902792105.1 uncultured Ruminococcus sp. | reverse complement strand
CAGTCTGACTGTGTGCTTCTATTTGTAAGAGCTCCGTTTTCGGTATAAGCGCGGTTCGCTTCATTCTTTAATTCGTTTAACATTATCTTCTCTCCTCTCGATTTTAAAATTCAAGACACGGTTGCTAAGATAATCTGATGTAATTTCAAAACTTATGCAGAGTACATTGCTGTATGTGTCTTAATATACGATCCCCGGCTGACGCACTTTAGGACAACGTCCTCAGCGGCGGCTCAACAATGGGATATCGCGATCAATTCAAGACACCAAAGGGATTTTCAGTCCCCTGCTCTTTGAGCTGAAAAGTTTTACAGACTTCGGTAATATTTCAAATTGCTGTTGGTGTCTTAGGTTTTGCGCGGCACTTCGCAGCCGGAGTCGGAATCCGTGGCGTTGCGCCGCGCACAGGATGCAGTTTTTTTCTTGTGCGAGCTTTCACTCGTCGCTGTTTTTCTACGAAAGAACGTATCAAATTATAAAATATTGATTGCTGTGTGCATCTCTTGACTATAAGATACCAAATCCTTCCTGATTTATCACGGAAAAAAAGTTGCGAACTATAAAAAACTTTAATTTCCGCCGTTTGCAAACCTTTTCTGACAGTATTACGTTATAATAGGCGGAGAAGGCGCCCACCGGCGCAAAAAAAGTTGCGAACTGCAAAAGCCCGCAACTTTTCTATGATAAAAATGACAACTTTGGTTCCCGCCGTTTATTAAACACAACTATCCGCACATTGACTAAATAGGCGGGAGAACGCGCCCACTGGCGCAAAAAAGTTGCGAACTATAAAAAACTTTAATTTCCGCCGTTTGCAAACCTTTTCTGACAGTAATACGTTTTATTAGGCGGAGAAGGCGCCCACCGGCGCAAAAAAAGCTGCGAACTAAAAATCCGCAACTCTTTTATTATTTTAGATTCTTTTGTTTTATCAGGCGTTCCCTGATTTTGTTGATGAACCGCTCGGGCGCGACCGCTTTTACCATCGGCCCGAAGCTCAGCACGCGGATGATCAATTCCGTTTCATCGTCGGCGTCGTAAATCAGCTTTACACG
>CADAYK010000070.1:0-16927 GCA_902792105.1 uncultured Ruminococcus sp. | reverse complement strand
GTTCCCAATGCGGACAGTCAGCGATATAAGTTTTTCCGTCGTGGACTTCACAGACTTCCATCCTGCCGAGGTTGATAACGGAACCGAACTTGCCGCCCATTACATACAGGCGGAATTTGTCGTCCTTTTCGGAGTATTCAAGCCGCTCGGGTCTGACGGTAAGGCTTACGCGCTTGCCCTTGCTGCTGTGAAATGTAATGTCAAGCGGCTTGTCGTGGTGAAGCGCGAACAGTATGTTTTTGAAGCGGTGAATGTAGTTCTTGTCATCATACGGGTCGCCGTCGCAGTAGCTGTCAAAGACGCGGTAATCCTCGTCCGTGAACAGAGGATCGACATCATCTAATTCAGAAAAATCCCAATCGCCGAACAGCTTAAAACGCCTGTCGAGCATTACGCTTTTGAGCCACCTTTTTTGGAGCGTGGTGAGCGGCATTGTAGGCGTGTATTTCAAATCGGTCGTGTAGTCGCTGTGAAGCACCTGCCAACGCTCGGCTGAGATCGCATCGGTTATCTCGACCGCGCTTTCGCGAAACGCGGTATTGCCGATTATCTCACGCGCCTCGGCTGCGGTAAGCGGTTCACGCTGCGCCTGTGTGATTATCTTTGCCAGCGCGTTGTAATATGCGCTGTACAACTCGCTGAATACCATACTACCCCTCCTTTATGTTGTAAAGCTCATACATCTTGTCAAGGTCGTCCCGGAACGCGCGTTCAGCCTGTTTGTTGGAGCTTTTGAACTCTGAAACGCGGCAGATAAAGGTGCGAAGCCACGGCAGCATTTCGCTCGCGTCAAAAACCTCGGCGGTGAATTTTACTGTGTGTTCGTCAATGATCTCAACTACTCCGCAGCGTTTTTCCCGTTCAAGGCGGTTGATGATATATTCCTCGTCATCGCCGATTTTAACGGTCATTTCGACCTTATCATAGCCGCGGATACCGTTGCGCAGAGTCACGCCCCACATATGCTTTTCGTTCCTTTTCAGCCACTTGCGAAGGCTGTTGAAGTCCTCGGCGACATCCGTTATTTTGATATTCGACAGATAATCGACGCGGTAGGAACGAAGCTGACCGCACCCGCGGCTGTACCCGATAAGATACTGCCGTCCGCCCTGCGCGCTTGTCAGGACTTTCAAGGGTACGATTTCGACTTTTTTTGCAACGGAATAACGAGGGCTGTAATTGTCGGCTATGACTTCGCGGTGTTCGCGGATCGCCAAAAACAAATCGCACAGCACGTCGCTGTCTAACGCAGACAGTATGTAGTGGTGCTTGAAGTTGAATATGTTTTTGCTATCCGTTTGTTTGTCGAGCAAAAACGAACCGACAACTCCGCAGGGTAAAACCTCGCTGAAAAATCGGAGCATATACGACGGTATTTCACAGTCTTGATTTGTACGGCTGTACAGAACCTTTCTGCCGTCTTTATGAGCCTCGACAATGCCCTGATTTACATATTCCTTTAGCTTTTTGCGGAGGGTAGATTCGTCAAATTCGATCGGTTCATCAGAGCCTGACAAATAGATATCTATCCTTTCACAGAGCTCAGGCACGCTCAGCGCTGTGTCCGGTGAGTGCAGGATATCAAAGAGGATGAAATGCAGGGTGATATCCCTGTCGGTAAAGCTCGAGGTCTTGAACGCTTTATAAAGCGGATTCCCGGGCATTGCGCGGCTGTCGATCGAGAGGAAAACGTTTTTTCCTTCCTCCGTCTTTGAAAAGCGCATATAATCGCCGAGCCAGCTTTCTATTCTGCGGCGCTCGTTATCATAGGAGCGGCCGCTCTTTTTGTCGTATTCGTCACGGCTCTTGAAGCCGTAAACATAAAACTCGCGCATATAGTCCCTAACGCGCTGAAAGTTTTTTATCAGCTCGCTGTAAGCCATTGTTCATCCTCCTTTCATAAATACACTTTTTACAGCAAAAGTTAATTCGGTTTTAAGCATACTGTTTTATGAACTATTAATATTTTCAACGGCAAAAAGTATATAATAATATTTTATAATATGCAGCCGTGACATTATACCAATTCAATAAAACCGGCGTGCCGGCGGTGGATCATCTCACTTTCTGCACGCCGTATTATTTTGCCTGCTGCGCGGCAAGGTCTACCTGACCGCATCAAGATATGTATTGAAATATACGCTTTTATCAACCCGGGTAATAAGAACCGTATTGTGATCAAAATCATTTTTTACCAAATCATAGGTGAAGCCTTCCTTGTAAAAAATCACCTGTGAATAGGTTTCGCCTTCTTCGGTAATACAGCTTGCGTGGGTGTTTATCGTACTCTTGACAAAGTCGGGATACAGCACGCACATCATAGCCAGAGAATCGCAGTTCATTACGGTTTCGCTGCCGTTTTTCTTATAGAATTCACGGATTTTTTCAAAGGATTTTGCAACAAATTTTCCGGTGCCGTTAAGCGCTTCAAGCTGTTCAAACTGCGCGTCAGTCCACTGTGCCTCGCCGTCGCACACATCAAGTCCTGCAACGGTGACCGGCAGTCCGGAATCAAGCATGATTTTATATGCGTCGGCGTCGGAATAAACGTTGAATTCCGCGACGGGAGAAGCGTTTCCCGGACCGAGGCCCGCGCTTCCCATTGACCAGATCCTCTTGACCTTTTTCATATCGTCAGGCGCTTTTTGAATTGCTTGGGCGATATTAGTGGCAGGTCCGAGCACGACAATTTCGACCTCGCCCGGATCATTCTTTACCGTATTGATGATAAAATCAACCGCGTCGCCTTTTTCCGCCTGCCTTTTGGGATTGACCAAACCGGCGTCGCCCATTCCGTCGGAGCCGAATGCGCTGAAAACAGTTTTTTCCACGCCTTTAAAGGTTTTTGAAGACCCCTTGTAGACCGGCGCGTCGCTTCCTGCGGTTTCCAAAGCCGCAAGCGCGTTTTTGGTGCCCTGTTCCAAATCGACATTTCCTGCCAAAACCGTAACGCCGAGGATCTCGACGTTTTTCTGCTTTGCCGCAAGTATCAAAGCCGACGCGTCGTCAGCGCCCGTGTCGGTGTCAATGATCAATTTTCTGTGCTCGGTTGAAGCCTTTACGGTTTGGGCAGAAGTTGTTTCATCTGCGGCGGCTGAGCCCTGCCGGGAATCGTGATCGTTTGCGCAGGCGCAAAGCGAAGCGCAGAGTACAGCTGCCAAAACAGCCCCTGTGATTTGTTTTACATATTTTTTCACATTCATAAGTAAGTGTCCTGCATTCCGTTTTAAATAGTTGCTTTACAGTATAATATATCACATAAACTTGTTTTCGTCTACTAATAACGGAAATTTCATGACTGCAAAACCTTACTGCGCGTTACGGCAAATTGCGCCGCGGAGTTTTTGCCGACTTTTCCCAAACGCTTATAACATCAGCCGATAATAGTAAGGCAATACCGCATAATTCAGGTGTGCGGATTGCGGATTGCGCAGCAAGATTTTTCGTCAGATTGTACAAATAAATCGAGGTAAGGCTGTCGCCTTGCCGAGATTTTTTGGGCAAGCTGACGGAATAATACTCAAGCAAGCCGTGCGCTTTGAATTGTGCGGTGTTGCCGTAATTATAATTATTTTAATAATATTGCACGGCAGTATCTTGACAAACCGCCTGCTTGCTGTAGAATATAATCAGAATAACCGGGAGCAGAATTATGAGCTATATAACAACAGTAACAGGAAAACATTTTTACCCGCTGAACCCCAACAGACAGGATATTGACCTTGAGGATATTGCGCACGTGCTGTCGCTTATCTGCCGTGCCAACGGGCATTTCAGGCACTTTTACTCAGTAGCGCAGCACAGCATTGCCTGCGCCAACGAAGCGATCGCGCGCGGATATTCGTGGGAGGTGATTTTGGGAGCGTTGCTGCACGACGCGAGCGAGGCGTATTTGTGTGATGTGACGCGCCCCGTCAAGAAGCACATACCGGAATATTTACAGGCTGAGGAAAGGCTGCAAAACATAATTTGGGAACGCTTTATCGGCAGAGAGCTGACGGAAGCCGAACTAAAGGAAATATTTGAAATTGACGACCATGTGCTCTCGATGGAATTTCATCAGCTGATGCCCGAGGACTTGAACAAAGATTACCTTATGCTTCTGAGTGATTGCCTGTGCGAGCTTAAAAATCCGCAGGAGGTAAAGGAACGGTTTATCAGAATGGCAACGCTTGATATTATGGTCGAGCGGCTGTTGGAGAACGATTATTGGATCATTGACATTTTTCCGGAGCAAATCCCCGAGGACAGGCAAAAGGAATACAGCAAGCTTACAGAGCGGTATTTTGAAAAAAGCGAGCTTGCAAAGCTGCACCGTCAATACGCTGATATAATGGCTGAGATCAGCGGTAAATATCACACTGCCATGCTGTGCTTGCCCGAGGATGAATGGATCGTTTCACCCGATGAAAACGCCGTTAGGGACGCCGTTGTACGTCACACGGAACGCGGATGTGTGCATTTGCTTGTGCCGCAAGCGCAGACCTTGATTTCTCTGCAATCCGAGGATTTATACATAACCGTTTATGATCCGTCGGACGAAATACTGACTCTGCTAAAGCAGACGGTACCGCAAAAGGGCTTTTATTTTCGGCATAACTCTCAAATCCTGCGGATCATAAAGTTCGAAAGCTATCTTAACGAAGCGCAGCAGCTGTTGACCTCCGGTGATAATCCCGGCAGGCTTGATTTTCTTGTCAGCGAGCTTGAAGCGTATTACGGCAGCACAAAATGGATTAAAGATTTTGAAGCTGATGAAGCGCAGCTGCTGCCGAAAAATTTGAAACGCGGCGTGCTTTCGGAGGACGGAATTTGCAGTCTTCTCGACAAATATAAAAATTATAACCCGCAATAAAGAAAGGTTGATTTGTATGACCAATGTCAAAAACAAAGTTCCGCACAGCGTAATTTCATGGTTCTCTCTGCTGTATTTTGTGATACTGTTTGCCGAACGGCTTCAAAGCCTTGTTCGCGCGGCAACGGCGAATCAGCTTTTTGCTGACAGTTTTGAAGGGGTAGCAAGTGTGACCGTTTCGCTGTCCTTATTGTCTGCTGTTGTTTTGCTCGCGTTTTTCAATAAATACTTTTGGAAATCGTTAACAGGCAAAGCAAAACCGGATTATTCCATGATGAGCATAACCGCGGGCGTTATTTTGGTTTCGGGAATGATACACACGGAATACACCGTTCCCGGCATTCAGTTCGCCTCTTACGGAATGCTTATTGCCGCCATGATACTGCGCGTAATTCAGCTTGCTCCCGAGAGCAAAAACCGTTTCGGACTGTGGTATTCGCTTGGATATCTGACTGTATTTTCCATGGCTATACCGGTGGTTTACAAGCACTACAGTTTGACAAACGCTATTCTCTTTCACGTTATGGAATATCTTGTAATGCTCGCCCTTGTGTTCTCGTTTGCCCTGATGCTGCGCCGCCTGTTTTCGGGGCGCGGAGAAAACCTGCTTCTTTGGATTCCGTTCGCGATAATGGCAATTGGAGATACCGTGATTTTGCTGATGGGTTGGACGGCAGAGGTAAACACCTTTGTACTGATTTTTGCGGTGCTGAGCGTTATCGTGTTCATCTTGGGCAAAATTATTTTTGCAATACAAAACAAATCATAAAAACAGCGTGCATGCAGTGAATCTTCACCGCCTGCACGCTTTTCATCTTCTATTATTCAGTCAACATTTGTATTCGATAAATCAGCCGTTTCCCTGCTCGACTTCCTCGATTTCATCCTGTGACGCTTCTTTAAGAGAGTAAGTGTCGAACGCCGCTTCTCTCGGCAGCTGTATTTCAATTCTGTCCATTTTCTGCACAACGCATTCTCCCGACGCCATTGAAACCGCGAACACATGACCGCCGAGCTTTCTGTCCTTTGACAAAAAGTGCATATGCCATCCCGAAGCGTTTATGCCGTCCATGTAATCGGGATAATAAACGCACACCAGCGTTCCGTATACCTGTTCAAAGCTGAAATCCTTCTGGGTTTTTGAAAGTATATCCTTCAGGGAAACATGGTGCGAACGGTACGGTGCGCCCGCGCGTGCGTGTATTGTGTTAAACAAGCCGTCTATGCGCGCAACATGAATGCTGTTAAGCCCAAAGTCTTCTTCAATTTTCAAGGTCAGTTCAAGCTTTATGGCGTCGATATTCTGCTTTTCTTCCATTTTAAATTTTCTGCCGTCTTTAACGAACCCGGCAACGGCAAAAGGCACTCCCGCAGAGTCTTCCGAGCGCACTATTCCTCCGTCCGGCTTAGCCTGATAGCACACTCCGTCTAAAATTATCATTTCGCCGTCAACATTTTCAAAAGTGCCGAGCCCCGTATCGCCGTGCTCCAGCAATTCGGAAACCGTCACAACAGGCCTTGTGTATCCGAGCGCCAAAGCCTGCAAAGTAGACACCTGATATATTTTGTTTGATTTCATTTGCAGCTCCTCCTATTAATTATTTTGTTTTAATTTATTATAACGCCATGAATACTCTGCAAATTTTTAATATTGCCGCCTGCCCTAAAAGCGGAGCACCTTAAACTCCGTTTTTGGGATCGACATAAACCGTGCGGTTGTTAACATAGATCACCATGCCGGGCTTTGCGCCGTTTGGCTTGCTGACGTGCTTGACAAGTGTATAATCCACCGGAACGTTGGTGCTTTCCCTTGCCTTGCTGTGGTACGCCGCCAGCCTTGCCGCTTCGATTATTGCGGTTTCGCTGACCTTTTGCCCTTCTGCCGAGATTATTACGTGAGAGCCGTGAATGTTCTTTGTATGCAGCCAAACGTCGGTTTTGGCGGCTGTTTTAAGTGTGAGCTTATCGTTTTGGATGTTGTTCCTGCCCACAAATATTTTAAAGCCGTCGCTCGAGGTGTATTCCAGGGGAGCCGGCTTTTGCTGCTTTTGCTGCCTGCCCTTGGGCTTTCGCAGATAACCCTGTTCGCAAAGCTCTTCACGGATCTGCGCAAGGTCTTTTTCGGATTCCGCCCTGCCTACGGCGTCAAGCACCGACTCAAGGTATTCAAGCTCCTGACTGCCCTTTTCGATTTGCTCCGCCAGCGCTATTTCGGCGTTCTTCGCCTTTTGATAATCCTTGTAATACTTCTGCGCGTTCGCCGCCGGGGATATTGCCGGATTAAGCTTGATCACAATTGTTTTTCCCTCGGGGTCATAATAGTTTTCGACCTCCGCCTCTGCCGCTCCGCGTTCGATTTTGTACAGGTTAGCCTGAAGCAGATCGCCGCGGATCCTCAGCTGTTCCCTGTCGGCACACCTTGTAAGCTCGGTGTGCTGTTTCCTTAGCTTTCTTGCTGTGCGGTCGCACAGAGTCGTAAGCAGCTTGTTTAGCGAATGAGCTTTCACCCTCATTCTTTCCTTGCTGTCGCGCTCCTCATAAAAGCTGTCGATCGCCCGGTTGAAGCTTTGGTTTTTCTCAACCCTTGTAAAGCCGCCGTACTGCCCGATCTCGAAAAACGCGGTGTCCATCGGTCTGCCGTCGGGTTTATAAACGGTGTAGGGAGTGCCCGAACAGTTTTCGGCTATCTTTTTAAGCCTGTCCAGCTCTGCGACAAGCTTTTCATAGGCAAGTCCCGTCAGGCGGTTTGTGGTGCCTTCGCCCACTCTGTACTCGATCTCGCGGCAAATCAGCGGCGACACGCCCTGAACAGTGCCGAGCACTGCCTTGCTAAGCGGCATTTCGCCGGGAAGCGAGGTTATTTTTTCCGCGATTTCCTCAGGGATCGTTTCAAGTATGTTGAACTTTTCCTGCGCCTGAGGCGCCTCGTATTTTATATTAGGCAGCACAAACCTTTGGCTGCTGCTTGTTAAATCCACACGCTTGAGGGCGTCCACGATTATTTGCGTGTCCCTGTTAACGATTATTATATTGCTGTACATTCCCATGATTTCGCAGACCACTGACAGTCCGACCGTGTCGCCGAGCTCGTTTACACACTCGAAGTCGAGCGACAAGATCCTGTCACAGCCCTGCTGTCTTATTCCAATCAGCTTGCCGCCGCCCAGTCTTTTCCTGAGAAGCATACAAAACATTGGAGGCTGCGCAGGGTTTTCGGGAGTTTCTGAGCAGAAATTCACGCGCGCCGAATTAGCCCTTGCAGACAGCAAAAGCTTTTTGCTGCCGCCAAAGGTTCTTAATACGATTACAAGCTCGTCGCGGTTTGGTTGGTAAATCTGATTTACCCTTGCCCCGAGAGCCTCCTTTTCAATTTCCTTGGCGATATGCCTTAAAAAAATTCCATCCATTTTTTACTTCGCGTTTTTTAGTTCGCGTTCTTTATCCTTGTTTTATTTTTAATGTTCCCATTTCGCGAGACAGAATAGAAATATCAAAAGCTGTTAGGGCAAAATGAACAACGCTTCATTTATTTGACTTTCTATTAAACGTTTTATTCCGCGGCAAAACGACCAACCGCTAATCGCTAATCACTAACCCCTAACCACTACTTATGGTACTTCCCGTTTGTTGAAATTTCAAACGCCCTGTAGATCTGCTCGCACAAAATCATTCTTGCCATAGTGTGCGGAAACGTCATTTTACTCATACTCAGCTTAAAATCGGCGCGGCTTTTCACCTCGCTGCCGAGTCCGTAGCTTCCGCCGATTATAAAATCCACCGTGCTTTTTCCCGACAGCGCAATACTGTCGAGCTTTTTGGAAAGCTCCTCGCTTGAAAGCGGAAATCCTTCGATGCACATTGCAGCCACATAGTCGGACTGAGCGGTTTTCGACAAGATCCGCCTGCCCTCTGCCCTAAGCACCTCGTCGATCTGCGCTTCGTTTGGCGTGTTGTCACGGATTTTTTCCTCGGCAAGCTCAATAATATTTAGCTTGCAAAAGGCTTTCAGGCGTTTGCTGTACTCGGCGATAGCATCCGCGAAATACTTTTCTTTTACCTTACCTATACAAATTATATTTATTTTCAGCATTAAAAAATCACACTCTTTACCGACGGATGTCCGGGCGCTACTTCAAGAGTAAAATCCGAATTCAGCTTCATGCCTGCCCTTGCAAGCTCCGCTGCGGAGGTTCTCAGCGCAATTTCCGGAGTATTGTTTTGCTCGCTTAAATGGCCGAGCATAAGTCTCAGCGTTCCGCTGCGCACAAGCCCGCTCAGCTCGGCGGCGCACGCTTCGTTTGAAAGATGGCCGTTGTCGGAAAGTATTCTCCTTTTGAGCACAAACGGGTACGGCCCGGTTTTGAGCATTTCGATATCGTGATTTGACTCAATTACGGCAAAGTCGCTTTGCATTGCGGCTTCACGCACCTGCTTTGTCATATAACCCATGTCGGTGGCGATAAGCGCACGCTTTCCGTCGGGTGCCGTAATATGATAACAGCAGCTTTCGGCGGCGTCATGAGGTGTATCGATCCGCTTTACAAGCATACTTCCGATTGCCGCCTCGTCCTCGATTATATTGATCACTGCGTTCGGCGGCAGCTTGGCGCTGTTTATCAGCGCGTTCATCGTGCCCTGACTTGCATACACGGGTATGCCGTATTTTTTTACCAGCACCCTTATGGCGGCGCAATGGTCAATGTGCTCGTGAGTCACAAAAACCGCGCCCACGCTGCTCATGCTTAAACCGTTTGCTTCCATGGCAAGCTCAATTTGCTTGCAGTTTCTGCCCGCGTCGATCAGCACGCCCTCGCCGGAGCTGCCTATGTAATAGCTGTTCCCCTTGCTTCCGCTGAACAGCGGTACTGCCTTTGCCAAGCGATCACCCCACTTATTTATCTTTGAATATAATAACACAAAATATTGCGTTTTACAATAGAAAAAGGACAGCCTTTCGACTGTCCCGTGCGTTTGTTTTTATGCTCTGAGTTCCTCGATGTCGCCTGTGTAATACACCTTTTTGATGTCGGCGCCGAGAGACTTGAACTTTTCGACAATATCCTCGTAGCCTCTTTCGATAAACTGGATATTGGAGATTTCGGTTGTGCCCCTTACTTCAAGAGCGGCGATGATCATTGCCGCGCCTGCTCTGAGGTCGGTTGCCTTTACGGGTGCTGCGGTAAGCGGAGTGCCGCCCTCGATGATAGCGAGTCTGCCCTCAACCGAAATATGCGCGCCCATTCTGATAAGCTCGCTGATGTACTGGTAACGGTTGTCCCATACATTTTCGTTTACAATGCTTGTTCCCGGAACGCTCATTAAAAGGGCAGTGAACTGCGGCTGGCAGTCAGTCGGGAAGCCGGGATGAGGCATTGTCTTGATGTTGCAGCGCTTAAGCGGTTTGACCGTAGCGTCAATGGTGAGCGCCTCGTCGTACTCGGTGATTTTAACGCCCATTTCGCGGAACTTTGCGGAAATAGACTCAAGATGCTTGGGCGTGATGTTTGTTATGGTGATACAGCCGCGTGTTGCCGCTGCGGCGCACATATAGGTTCCCGCCTCGATTTGGTCGGGGATGATCGAATATGTGATGCCGTGCATATATGACACGCCTCTGATTTTAATTACGTCGGTACCGGCGCCTCTGATGTCGGCGCCCATGGAGTTAAGGAAGTTAGCCAGGTCAACAATGTGCGGTTCCTTGGCAGCGTTTTCAATAACGGTAAGACCTTTTGCCTTGCACGCCGCAAGCATGATGTTCATTGTTGCGCCGACCGAAACCACGTCAAGATAAATGTGGCTTCCGCTGAGTCCTTCGTCGCAGCCTGCTTCGATAATAGCGCCGTCAACAAGTCTTGTGTCGGCTCCCAAAGCCTCAAAGCCCTTTAAGTGCTGGTCAATCGGGCGAACGCCGAAGTTGCAGCCGCCGGGAAGGGCAACCTTAGCCTTGCCGTATTTTCCCAAAAGAGCGCCCAAAAGATAGTAAGAAGCGCGCATTCCGCGAACAAGCTCGGTTACCGCCGAATAGGTTCTTATGTGGGTGGGATCGATGTAAAGCGAGCTTTTGTTGATCTTTCTTACCTTTGCACCCATCTGCTCAAGAATTTTGCTGATAAGTGTAACGTCGCTGATGTTGGGTATATTTTCAATCTGACAGGGTTCGTCGCAAAGAATAACGGCGGGGATAATTGCTACCGCCGCGTTTTTCGCGCCGCTGATGTTAATCTCTCCAAACAGGGGCTTACCGCCCGTTACTACAAATTTTTCCAATTTGTGTACACTCCAATACGTATTGATATTTGCTCCGCATATCATAATATAGTCAGCGTAATATTACCGAAAATGACCAAAAAAACAGGTCAAACCACAAAATATATTACATTTTTATTAAAAGACACTACAGGTTGTGGTTACGCTGGTGTAACTCTACAATTCTCCTATAGAAAATGATACTACAAAGTTGTAGTAAAGTCAACGCAATATTAAAATTGTAACCGATAGAAAATGATACTACAAAGTTGTAGTAAAGTCAACGCAATATTAAAATTGTAACCGAATTTTGGCAATGTTGTACTCAAATTGTTAAATAACTGTTACATTTATTTTTAATATTAACAATCTGTGTAAACCTTTGTTATTTTTTCCTATAAAGAAATAAAAATCATTTGTTTTTCTGTTCGAAAAGCATTCGATAATTAACAAAATCTTAATAAAAGACGCAAATCATGCGGTTTTCGGGCATTAATAAAGGCAAACGGAGGGTGATCCGTCTGCCTTATTATTAGATTTTGAAGATAAATTATTTATCCTCCTGCAAAGTAATTTCTACCTCGCGATCCTTTTCGGTTTCGGTATTATAAACCTTGATTTTCACCTTGTCGCCGGTTTTGTGTTCCTCAAGCTTGTTGTAAATTTCGGCAAAGGAGGAAATTTTTGCTCCGTCAAATTCGGTGATGATCTCGCCTTTCTTAACACCTGCCTTGCCGCAGGGACCGTCGCTTGCAACAGCTTCGGCGTAAATTCCTGCCGGAACACCGTACTGTGAAGCCATTTCGGATGATACCGCATAGCCGCTGATTCCGATTTTAACCCTGCCCTGAACATATCCGTTCTTTATAAGGCTGTCAACTATGGTTTTTGCGGTAGTTGAAGGAATGCAAAACGCCATGCCCTCATATTTTTCGTCTACGATTTTTGAGGAAGCTATTCCGACAACCTGACCGTATTTGTTTACCGCGGGACCGCCGGAGTTGCCGGGGTTGATCGCCGCGTCGGTCTGGATATATTTAACAATGCTTTTGTTTGAAGCGTCGCGGTTAAGAGCGGAAACAATGCCCTTTGTCAGCGAGTTTTTAAACTCGATTCCGCCGGGGTTGCCGACGATGAAAATATCTTCGCCGAGCTTAAGGTTGTCGGAGTTGCCGAATACCGCAGCCTTAAGATCCTTGGCGTCGTCGAGCTTGAGCACGGCAAGGTCTGTGCGTGAGTCAAAGCCAACAACGCCGGCTTTGTACTTTTTGTTGTTTGTATCTATTACCCTGATAGAATACATTTTTTTGCTGTTGCCGATAACATGGGCGTTCGTCAGCACATAGCCGTCGGAGGTTATCACCGTGCCGGTGCCCTGAGCTTCAACCGTGTTTTCGTCGTCAAGGTAACATTCAATTCCCACTACAGCATCCGACACATTTGAATAGGCATACTCGGAACCGTATTTTGAATTGTCCTTGTCCGACGGTATATCCCCAAGCGAAAGGCCCTTAAAATCAGCGTTTGTTTTGTCGCTGTAATCGGACTCGCTGTGTTTATCCTCCTGAGGCGTTTCTTTGCCGGGATCGGGAAGTGTAAAATCTTCGGCGCCGGGTATCGTAAATTCGATTTCGGGACCGTTTTTGGGATTACCGGATGAATTTGACGAGCCTGAAGAGTTGTTGCTGAACGCGAATACCGCAATGCCCGCCATGCTTGCCGCAAGCAAAACGCTGAGCACTATTATAACAATAACCAAACCTTTGTTTGTCTTGCTTTTTTTGGGCGGTTCGGGTCCGGGGCGGTTATTCGGCTGATACGGATTTACGTCAGGATTGTAGCCGGGATAATTACGGTAATCGGGGCGGCGGTCGGGCATACCGTCAAAACGGCGTGTATCATCATAAGCAGGAGCGCCGGGTTGCGGATAACCGTAACCGGGATTGCTCGGCATTTGCTGAGGCGGATACTGCCTGTTTACAAAACGGTTGCCGGCGTATGTAGCTGTGTGCTCGATCGGATTAAACGCCTGTTGTCCTGCCTGCTGAAAATTTGCGTCCGGAACAGGCGGAGCGTAGTTAAAGCCCTGCTCATTCTGAGGCGGCATTTCGTTAAACGGCTGCCGGGCTTCGGGTAAAGGCTGCTGCAACGGCTGTTGCAGGGGCTGCTGTAAGGGCGGCTGTACAGGCTGCGGATTAACCGGCTCGCTGTTTTGCATAAAGGGTTTTTCAGGCTGAAATTCAAACGTCGTATTTTGCACAGGGACATCCGCAGATTCGGTTTTTTCGGTAAAAGGACGCTGCGGCTGAGCGTTATTAAAATCGTTTTCAAAATTATTGTCCATGGTATTACTCCTGATTTTAAGCGGCGCTGCACACGTTCGGCGCATGATCGGCGCACGCATTATTTTACTGATATAGTATACACCAAAAAGCGGATAAAAGCAACTGAGTAATGAGTAATCTATGTGAAAGTTATCTGAAAATTTAATAAAAATTTATAAAAAAACCTTTTTTTTCCGCAAAGTACTTTATAAATTTTGTTTTTTATGCTACAATTAATATAACTTGGTAAAGGGAGACGTTCCTTTGCTGAAATTTAAGAAAAAGGAAGATGAAAATGCCATTAGTTAACGCAAAAGAAATGCTTACAAAGGCAAAGGCAGGCCACTACGCTGTAGGCCAGTTCAACATCAACAATCTTGAGTGGACAAAATCCATTCTTCTCACAGCTCAGGAGCTTAACTCCCCTGTTATCCTCGGTGTTTCCGAAGGCGCAGGAAAATATATGTGCGGCTACAAAACTGTAGTTGGCATGGTTACCGCTATGCTTGAGGAGCTTAACATCACTGTTCCCGTAGCTCTTCACCTTGACCACGGTACTTACGAAGGCGCTAAGGCTTGCATCGAGGCAGGCTTCAGCTCAATTATGTTTGACGGCTCTCATTATCCCATCGACGAAAACGTTGCAAAAACAAAGGAACTCGTAGCAACCTGTAACGAACTCGGTCTTTCGATCGAGGCTGAGGTAGGTTCGATCGGCGGCGAGGAAGACGGCGTTATCGGCGCAGGCGAATGTGCCGATCCCCAGGAGTGCAAGATGGTTGCAGACCTCGGCGTTACAATGCTTGCGGCAGGTATCGGAAACATCCACGGAAAGTATCCCGACAACTGGGCAGGTCTCAGCTTTGAAACTCTTGACGCTATTCAGCAGCTCACAGGCGATATGCCTCTCGTTCTTCACGGCGGCACAGGCATTCCTGCCGACATGATCAAGAAGGCTATTGAACTCGGCGTTTCAAAGATCAACGTTAACACAGAGTGCCAGCTTGCTTTCGCGGCTGCCACAAGAGAGTATATCGAGGCAGGCAAGGATCTTCAGGGCAAAGGCTTTGATCCCAGAAAGCTTCTCGCTCCCGGCGCTCAGGCAATCAAGGACACTGTTAAGGAAAAGATGGAACTCTTCGGTTCGGTAGGCAAGGCTTAACATTATATTTATGCGTAAAATTCAGTGCAGCCCTTTTTTGGGGGCTGCACTTTTTACTTTATATGGGATTTCCGATGAACAGGCCGTAATAAGGAACAGAAAATTATGTGTATCTTATTGCTATTTTGCAGTTAGCCGGACAATATGCCTCCATGCGTTCTTCAAGCAATTTTTTTGTACCGCTGTCGAGCTCGTCGTGTATAATAAGATTTATTTTTGCCAACGAAGGAACTTCGTGATAAGTAAAATCCTGCGCGCCGCAGCTGCGTACAAAGCTTTCAAAGCCCGATGTTCTGAAATCCGCACCGGTGATATACTCGGCGGTTTTAAGCAATTCGCGCCTTTCTTCAAGACTGAGCGCAGTTTTTTCTTTGCCGGTAAATTTTTCACGTTCGCTTATACCCCAGCTTTGCGCGGTTTCAATAAAGCATTCGCGCGTCATAACTTCAAGCTCGGCAAACGCCGCGTCAAGCTCGGCGGCAAACACTGCAAGCTCGGTATATATTTCGCTGCCCTCTGTAATTTCATACAGTCTCAGGGGCGCAAGCTTGGCGGTCATTGATTCTAAGCTTGTCATCAAATCACCTCGACGGTTACGTCGCCGCTTACAAAATACTGCGAGCCGGGAACCTCGGCGTTGGTCATTGAAACGTCGAATTCGTAATTTTCAATACAGCCGGTTTCAAGAAGATGCCTGCCGAGATTGCTCAAATAAAGCTTGCCGCCGATCGGAATTGTGCTTATATAATCCTCAAACGCCTGAGTGCAAAGCTCGGTCACTTCCTCTTCGGTATAGCCTGCCTTCGCCTTTACGGTGACCGTCATATCGTAGCCGATGCTTGTCGCGTCAATAACGCGAATGTCAAGGTTGATTTCGCGTTCGCGGTTTATAACCTCCGTCACCTTGTCAAGCGTTTGCTGGCTAACGTCCCCGTCAAAGGAGCTGACGTAAAGATTCATTGTGCCGATGCCCCTGGCGTATGTTACTACTCCTGCCTTGTCAACTCCGTCAACGCTTTTCGCAAGCTGCTGATAATATGCCTTGTTTACGCAGTTCGGAACACAGTAATATGAGTCCTTGATCCTTTCGCGCAGCGAAGCGTCGCTTTCGGTGTCGGCGCCGCCGGTAAAGCTGCTTGTATTTGTTATTCTTGAAATTTCCTGCGGAACGCTGATTGGCAAAAGCACTGTCTGATTCCGTATATTTCCGTTGAAGCCTGCTGTTTCGACCTCGGCGCGCACGGTGACCGAGCCGGTGTTAATAGGGATCACGGCATCCTCAACAGTGTATATCCTTAAAGGATTTTCGCCGGAGGTCGCCGCAACCGTGCCCTGCGGGATCAAAATGGGATCTGTGCTGAATTCATCCACATAAAAGGTAATCGTGCCCGAAGCTTTTGTTGCCGCGCGGCGTGTAAGCCCTCTTTGCGCCGCTATGTAATCAAGATATTCTCCGCTCGCGGTTGCTGCGAACATTTGTCTTTTCAGCCATTCAAAGTTTGAATACAAGTTAAAAACCTCGCCTGCCAGCACCTTGAGTCTCAGCGCGATATCGGAGGCTTCGTCAAACCCTATTCCGCTTCGCTGTATATAATCGTTCTTCATTCTGGTGTATATTTCATCAAAGGTTACCGTAAAAACGCACCTCTCTCTCAATTATTCCGTCATCTGTTTCAATGCCCAAAACAAGGCTTTCGCCGCATTCAAGCACATGGATGTATCCCGCGTCATAGCTTGCGGCAGCCTCGTTAATCAGCATTTCGGCTGTTTTTATGTCTGTTTCAAAGTTGTATTCCGAACCGAGCGACCTGTCATAAATAAACCTTCCCTTTACAGCCGACGCGCAAATCAAAACGCGCTGGATTTTGGCTTCGGCTTCGTTCAAAATGACTGCCGCCCCGGTGGGATCAAGCTTTATGTCACCGTTTTCAAGCATTACGTCATTCACGTCCGAACACCTGCCCGTTAATTACAACATCGCCGTTGTTTTTTAAGATGATCGACGCTCCGCCCCGGGAAAAAAGCGCGACCTCGCCGGCTTCGACCTTAGCGGCATTATCGGTAACGCCGAGCATAACTTCGCCGTCCTCAAGCGGAAGCACAACAGTGCTGTGACCGTCGGGAGGCACGCTTACTATTCCGTAGGGCAGGCACAGTCCGAGCTTTTTGTGTTCGCCCGAAGAATTTACCGCCGTGCCTTCAACGCCGTTGTTCACGCTGCCGCGTACAGCGAGAGGTTTTTCCAATGAATTCTTAGTTATGTAGCTCATAAGCCACATTATGACCACTCCTTTTCGAGAGTAATAACCGAAACCGCGCCGTTTTTGTCCTCGCTGA
>CADAYK010000069.1:6857-18871 GCA_902792105.1 uncultured Ruminococcus sp. | reverse complement strand
TCATAGGTTTTGGGGATATATATTTCCTTTTTAGAATTAACATCGGCAAAAATATCCGCGTCGGCGCAAATATAGCGAACGGTGTTTTGCTCTGAGCCCACAACTCCGCTGACAAGCATTTCGCCTTTTATCACGCCGCTGCCCTTTGTTACGGTCAATACTCCGTTGCGCACCTTGCAGTCTGTGATGACTCCGTCGGCGGAAGCCTTGATATTGCACGGCTTTTCACGGGTGTTGATTTTGGGCTTCCTGACCTTTTCGCGAACCTCTACCACTGCCCTGCCTCCGGAAAGATTTACGCTCATCCAGCCCAGCTCGTCAACCTTGAGCAGGGTTTCACGCTTGATTTTGCTTACATCCAGACTGCGGCGCAGGCTTCCGCGGCACAGACCGTTTTCCGCCAGTACGCGCTCCAGACGCGCCCGGCTTACGGTTTCGCAGCCGTTGATTTCGATAGTCCACACAAAGCACGACAAAAAAATTATCAGAGCTATTCCTGCCGCCGCGCCGGCAAAAAGTCCCTTACGGTTTTTGTATTTGGCGATGATAAAGGGCAGCCCGCGCTTTTTTGTGACGCGCAGCTTAAGCTGCGATTTTTTTGCCGCGGGACGGATCCTGCGGTAATCCGCCGCCGTCATACAGCCCGATATCCCCTTTTTTGACGGATGAGCGTTCCACAAGTGTATGCCGGAACGTACTGTAAGATTTAAAAACCTTTCAGGGAACTTTCCCTCGCCCTCAAAGCTGACGCTTCCCTTAATAAAGCGGAAAAAACCGTTAAGCATTGGCTCACCTCACGTAATAAACTCTACCTTGCTTACAAAGCCCTCTACTTCAACACAGGAACGGGATATGCACCTGACGCGAAGGCCTCTGCCGCAAAAGGATATTATAAGCCTGTTGGTGTTGATTTTAATGTTTTCGGCTTCATAATGAAGTATCCCCGTTGAGCCTTCAACCGTAATTCGCCGGTTGGAGGTCATTTCAATAAGCGGAGCTGAGCCCATATCAAAAGAAATTCTGTCCATGCCATTCAAAAAATTCACCTCGTTTATTAATTATTATGCAGTCAGGCTCATATATATTATTGGTGATTGAATGTACTTAAAGACATACGGCAGGGGAATTTTCAGGATCGCGGCAGCTTTCGCGGCGGCGGCTTTCGCGGCGCTGATGATCTTTTACGCCGAAAAAGGCAGAGAAGGAGCGGCTCAGGGGATCGAGCTTTGTTTGAAAACACTGGTGCCCTCGCTGTTTCCGTTTATGGCGGCGGTGAATCTTTTGATTAACACCGGTATTTGCGCATTCGCCGGCAAACTGCTTGACAAACCCTCGCGGTTTTTGTTCGGGCTGGGCGGAAGCTTCGCGCCCGTGTTTTTGCTGAGCTTAACCGGGGGCTATCCTGTGGGAGCCGCAGGCATACGTTCTCTTTATTCTCACGGAGAATTAAGTATGAATGAGGCGAAACGCGCCGCATTATTTTCGGTCGGCGCGGGGCCGGGTTTTTTGATAAGCTTCGTGGGCTTGGGGCTGTATTCAAACGCAAGAACCGGAGTGTATTTGCTGGCGGCTCAAAGCCTGGCGGCTGTGCTGCTCGGCATAGGCTCAAGGTTTTTGTACCGCGGAGAATTTGATATTTCTCCAAAAGAAATAAAATCCGCTCCCATGCCCTTTTCCCGGGCTGTCACCGAATCGGTTTATTCGGCGTCCGGGGCAATGGCGGCAATGTGCGGTTTTGTAATTGTTTTTTGCTCGGCAACTGCAGTGCTTAACGGCACAGTGAAAAACGGCTTTATACGCGACGCGCTGACGCTTACGCTCGAGGTTTGCGGCGGGGTGAGCGCGCTTTCGGGCAGGCTCGGGCTTGACGCCGCGGCATTCGCGGTGGGCTTCGGCGGGATTTGCGTTCACTTTCAAATTTTTTCCGCTCTCGGCGAGGTTAAAGTCAACAAGGCGTTATTTTTCGTTTTTAGAATATTACAAGGGCTGTTGACCGCGCTGTTTACACGGATAACGGCAACGCTGTCGCCTGTTCCCGAGCAGGTTTTCTCAACGCAAAGCCGGGTGCGGGGCACGGTTTACGGCGGCAGCGTGTTTTCGGGCGCGATGCTTGCGGCGGTGGCGGTTTGCTTTTTGATATCGCTGAAAAATTTTAACAAAACATAGAGACGGGTACCCGAATTAAATGAAAACCGATACTTTGAACAAGGATGACGGAGGTAATTTTATGTGCGGAATCGCAGGTTGGATCGAAAAAGACTGCAAAATGATTGAGCGTATCAACGCGCTTAACAAAATGTCGGAGACGCTTGAGAGGCGCGGTCCCGACGAAAACGGGATTTACGTGAACGGCGGCACGGCGCTGATCCACCGCAGGCTGGCGGTTATTGACCGCGAAAACGGCAAACAGCCAATGGCAGTCAGCCGCGGCGGCGTAACTTATGTTATTGTATACAACGGCGAGCTTTACAACGCGCCTGAGCTTCGGGAGGAGCTGAAGTCGGCAGGCTTTCACTTCAGAGGCCACAGCGACACCGAGGTCGTGCTGAAAGCCTGTATTCACTACGGCGAAAACGCGCCCGAAAAGCTCAACGGGATTTTTGCCTTTGCGCTTTACCGTTCCGACGACAAAAGCGTGTTTTTGTGCCGTGACAGAATAGGCGTTAAGCCGCTGTTTTACAGCGAATACAACAAAGGTCTGGTGTTTGGCTCCGAAATCAAAGCCCTGCTCGCCGGCGGCATCGTAAAGCCGCAGATCGACGAACAGGGACTGAACGAAATATTCTTTCTGGGACCGGCGCGCACCCCGTCCTGCGGAGTTTTTAAGGGGGTTCACGAGCTGAATCCCGGCGAATGCGCGCTATACAAAAACGGCAGGCTGAGGCGCAGGACTTATTTTTCGCTTGAAGCTCACGAGCACCGCGAAAACGAGGCGCAGACTATTGAAAAAACGAGGTGTTTGCTGACCGACGCGATCGAACGCCAGCTTGTAAGCGACGTGCCGATGTGCTTTTTCCTTTCGGGTGGGCTGGACAGCAGCATAATTGTAAAAACCGCCGCCGAATTTCACCGCGCACACAAGCTCGGCAGAATAAACACTTTTTCGGTCGAGTACCGCGACAACCGCAGGTACTTTAAAAAAAGCCGTTTTCAGCCTTCTCCCGATTATGAATTCATACAGCTTATGGCAAAAAACGCCGGCGTTAAGCACAGCGAGATCGTGCTTGACAACACGCTGCTTGCCGACGCGCTTCACGACAGCGTTGACGCGCGCGACCTGCCGGGTTATGTTGATGTTGATTCGTCGCTTTTGCTTTTTTGCCGCGAGATCAAGCGGGACTATACCGTTGCCTTGTCCGGTGAGTGCGCCGACGAGCTTTTCGGAGGCTATCCTTGGTATTTTAACAGGGAAATCCTTTTTGAGGACTGCTTCCCGTGGTCACCCTCGCAGGACGTCCGCCGAAAAATCCTTAAGGACGGCGTGCTGAAAAACGGAGAGGAATATGTGCGCCAGCGTTATCTTGACACCGTAAACGCGGTGCCCAAGCTCAAAGGCGAAAGCAAGCTTGAAAGCCGTATGCGCGAGATGTTCGCGCTGAACTTCTACTGGTTTATGCAGTGCCTGCTCGAGCGCAAGGACCGTTGCTCGATGTTCAGCGGACTTGAGGTAAGGGTTCCGTTTTGCGATTACCGTTTGGTTGACTTCGCCTTTAATATGCCGTGGAAGCTGAAATCCTTCGGCGGCCGTGAAAAGGGAATCGTGCGCAGGGCTTTTGAGGATGTTTTGCCAAGGGAAATCGCTTGGCGCAAAAAAAGCCCCTATCCCAAAACTCACAACCCGGAATATTTTAAAACCTGCGCCGAAAGGGTGAAAAATATTCTGCAAAAGAAAAATCAACTGACCTCTCTGCTCAGCAGGGACGGAATCGGGCAAATAATCCAAAGCCCGGACTCGGTTGCTTCGCCGTGGTACGGTCAGCTTATGCAGGCGCCTCAGATCCTTGCCTACATTATTGAGCTTGATTACTGGTTTGAAAAATATAAGGTTGAAATAATTTAACGACTGTGTTATTATAGGAGCATGAATAGGGAAAGATATGTGCGCACAGTCGCTTATTTTAAGAACAATAAAAGAGCAAACTTTTGGCTCACAATAATATACAAAATACTGCCCAACATTGTTTTTGTCGCATATGCCGCGCTGTTGATTTACTGCGCGTTATACAAGCGCGACAATATTGTGGAAATTACGCTGTACCCGCTCGGCGTACTGATTTTTACCACGATACTCAGGGTGTTGATCAACGAAAAGCGGCCGTATGAGATTTACGGAGTGGATTCGGTTTTCAACAAGAAAACCAAGGGTAAAAGTATGCCCAGCCGTCACGCCGCCAGCACGTTTATTATCGCCATGGCGTTTATGTCGGTAAATCTTCCGCTCGGCATTTTTATGTTTTTTTTATCGCTGCTTATCGGCGCGTCAAGGGTTCTTTCAGGCGCTCATTTTATCCGCGACGTCCTTATCGGAATGGCAATAAGCGTTGAAATAGGCTGGATCATGCTGATAAACTGATACTGTTATCCGCAAAATTTTTATATCAAAAATACTGACCGGGCAGCCCGAAAAGCTGCCCGGTTTTTATAAATTATTCAATTGATTCGATATATTTTCGGATCATTGCGGCGCCGCCGGCGGTGACTTTGCCGGTACGCAACTGAAACGTTTTGGTTATTGGAAGGGTATCAGCGGCGGCAGGTTATTGTTTTGCCTGTGGTGTTATAGTAGCTTTGGAAGCTCTTGGCGTTTGACGAAATACATCTTACGGTGTAGGAGTATTTTGTGCCGTTCCTTGCACTGCCGTCGGTGTATGAGGTCGCTGTGGTGTCGGCAACCTTCTGCCAGGAGCCGCTGCCTGTTTTGCGGTAAAGGCGGAATTTCTCGGTTCCCGTGGGCTTGTTCCATGAAAGCTTAACGCCGTTTGAGGTGTTGGAAATACTGTTGATTTCCGGTGTGTAGACGTACTTCGCACCCTTGCCGTTATTGTAGCCGCTCAAAAACTGTTTTGCGTTGTTGGAAATCGCGCGGATCGTGTAGGTGAATATTGCGCCGGAACCGTAGCAGTAGGTGTCGCAGGTGTTGCCTGTTACGTCGCCGATGTTGTTCCAGCGACCGTCTTTCTTAAAGTATACACGATATTTACTTACACCGGAAATCTTGTTCCAGGTAATCTTAAGACCTGTTTCCGAGGGTTCAAGCTTTGAGATAACGGGATTGGAAACAAATTTAAGCAACTTGCCGGTTTTGTTGTAGCCCGACATAAAGGCGCTGCCGTCAGCGGCGATTCCGCGAACAGTGTAATAATAGGTGCTGCCCGGCTTTGCGGATTTGTCAACATAGCTTGTGCCGGTTGAGTCGCCGAGCTTCTTCCAGCTGCCGTTTACCTTTTTGTATACACGGTACTTCGGCACGCCGGCAACCTTAGTCCATGTTACCTGAGCGCCGTTGTTTGTGCCGTGCACGTTAACGGTGGAATACGAGGGATTGTAAACCATTGTCAATTCGGAATTCAGCTCCGGACCGGCAATCCAATAAATGTCATAGGCGGCATAAAGGCCGTTTTGACCGACATAGAGCTTGGTTTTGTTAAGATTTGAATCGGTAATGCTTCTGCTGCAGCTGTATTCCCAATTAGTATTATTCTTGACAGTCGCGCTGAGATGATAGAATTTGTCTTTAATTGTCCACTTTACAACGGTTTTTGCGTTTGAATATGAGGTGCCGAAAGCGGAAGCAACCTGACTGTAGCTAAGCCTTTCTCCTGTGTTGGGGTTAATGTTGTATACATAAAACTTGCTGCGTCCGCCGTCATAGCGAATTTCGATCACTACGCTGAGAATATTATTTTTTTTCATACTCGAATATGTCATACGGTTAACGCCTGTGTCGTAGCCGTACCGATCCGCGTTTTGTACGTCGGTAAAAACAGGATTGCACACGTTTCTGATTTCGTTGTTAATATTTCTTACGTCGCTGCCGGAAAAATTGATTTGCGGCATTGAATAAGTAACTCCGTTATAGCTGTATGACCTTGCTGTTGTTACGGTTGCCGCCGCGTCTGCCGTAACAGGCACAAACACCAACACGCTCAGTATGGTCAACACCGATAAAATAACTGCGATTGATTTTTTCATTTTGGATTTTAGCATAAAAATCATCTCCTTTGTATATATTATAGCACATATTATATATTTTTCAACTCCTTTATGGAAAGTAATTGTAATTTTTACAGAAAATACAACAGTCCAAAGCTTACAAAAAGCCTTGGACCGAGATTTTTCTGTTCTACTTTATACAATAAGGGCGCACCCGAGGGTACGCCCTTAAAATCTGATTATTTAGCTTTACCGAAACAGCAAATTAGTTTTCGGGAATTGCTACTTTACCTGTGAGGTTCTTATAGCCGTAAGCATCAGCTGTGTTGCCTGCGAGGTATCTCTGGATGAATGTTACATCAAGGATAGATACGCGGCCGTCACAGTTTACATCGCAGATGATGTCAGCGTTTTCGGGCATGTCTACTATCTTTACAAGAGCCTTCTGGAGAGTTGTAGCGTCGTCGATTGTTACTACACCGTCGTCGTTAACGTCACCGTAGAGCTTACCTGTAACTACGGGATAATCAACTGTGATGGTCATCTTTGCGCCTTCCTTAGTGGCAGGGTCAAAGTTTGTGAGGTCGAGCTGGAGCTTAACTGTAGCGCCGTCTTCTTCAACCTCGAAATTAGCGTTGTCGCCGTCCCAGCCTGCATCAAATGCTTCGCCGTTAACGGGTACAAAGCCTGAATCCTTGGGAACGCCCCAGTTAGCTGCCCAGCTGCCGTTAGCTGCGAACTTAACTGAATAGCCGAATGAAGCGTCAACATCGTTAAATGTGATCTCGTAGATTCCGTCAGCAACCTCTGATGCAAGGTTAGCGTCGTCTGAGGGATTCCAAGCTGCGCCGTTGAGCCAGTTGCCCTGACCGTTACCTACTGCGCGCATAGCGTCAATTTTAAACTCGATGGGATATTCAACGCCTGTTCCTGTTACGTTGATTGTCTTTGATTCGGGATCGAATGAGATTGTAACGTCGCAAGCTTCTTTTACGTTGAATACAATGTTGTTGCCGATTTCGTCACCGTAAGCCTCATCCCATGTGTGATCCTTAACGATCTTGAACATAACGCCGTCCTGAGCTTCAATAAATGTTGTGAAGGTGTAAACGCCGTCGTCGCCCTTTGTCATTTCGGTTGCTACGCTTGTTGCATCCCAGTTGCCGAGAGCGTCGATTGAACCTGCAACGCTGTAAACGGGCTCTGCGGGTACGGGCTCTGTGGGAGCTTCTGTAGGAGCTTCTGTGGGAGCTTCTGTGGGAGCTTCTGTGGGAGCTTCTGTGGGAGCCTCTGTGGGAGCTTCTGTGGGAGCCTCTGTAGGAGCTTCTGTGGGAGCCTCTGTTGTAGGAGCTTCTGTGGGAGCCTCAGTTGTGGGCTCTTCTGTTGTGGGAGCCTCAGTTGTGGGCTCTTCTGTTGTGGGAGCCTCGGTTGTGGGCTCTTCTGTTGTGGGAGCCTCGGTTGTGGGCTCTTCTGTTGTGGGAGCCTCGGTTGTGGGCTCTTCTGTTGTGGGCTCTTCTGTTGTGGGTTCCTCAGTTGTGGGTTCCTCGGTTGTGGGCTCAGCTGTTGTGGGCTGCTCAACGGGATACTCAAGGTTGAGAGCTGCTGCTACAACAGAGGGAGCTGCCATCTTAAGGGTAACGAGGTTACCGCCGTTATCATAACCCTCATACTCAACGTAATCTACGGGGCAAGAATCGTCGGCAGAGTGAACTGTACCTGTTTCGATAGCTTCGGCGTTGTCTGCCATATACTGATTGTAAACGTCAAGAGCTGTTGTATGGAGAGCTTCAACAGTATCCTTGTTGCAGCCTGCGCCCTTCTGAATTGCTATATCGGTCTTTTCCCACTGATAGAAGGGGTTGTTGACCGGGTTTGTGAGGTACTTCTTAAGAGAGTCGGACAAGGGCTTTGCCTTGGGCATTGAAGCGGGGAAGTAACCGTCAAGAACATTGTTCAAAGAGGTGATACCTGCTTTAATACCGCAGCAGCGTTCTCTCTTGAAGGAGTAGTCTCGGTGATATAGATTGTGTCGCCGAGGCAGTCACTTGTCATTGTGAGGTCGGTTGTCTGATAACCCTTGCCGTTAACTGTGGCAATGATTACGCCGTAATCCGCACCTTCCTCGATAGCCGCAACGCCGTCAAGGTCGCTGTAAACAGCCATATCGAATGAATAGAGGTTATCGCCAACCTTCTTCATAGCTGTTTTGTTTGCGTTGAACGCGTAAACATGAAGCGGATTTTCATTGCCGTATACAGCGTATACATAGCAATAAATGTTTGTAAGCTGGTTTCTCTTGTTGACCTTAACAGCACTTGCGTCACCCCAAGATCCGTCTGTCGGGCTGTTCGGGTGCATCTGCTGCGCTCGCAGTAAAAACGGTAAGTCCGGCAAAGCAGGAAGTAGCCATTAAAACTGAGAGCAGCAAACTGATGAGTTTGGTTGTTTTCTTCATTTAAGAAATCCTCCTTTTCTATTTACTCATAATTTGAGTAATTACATTATATAATAAATTTATAGATTTTACAAGTCCTTTTTTAATTTATTGTAAGCATTTTGAGTTTTTTTTTATACCAAAAGTTAATGTGTAAAAAAATCCAATTTAAACTGCAAACATCTTGACAATAATGACAAATAAATGTAAAATTCATATGTATAACATAATACAGGAGAGGTTGAATAATGGAAAATTCTAAAAAAACCATGGACAAAATAGTAGCCCTTTGCAAAGGCAGAGGCTTTGTTTACCCCGGTTCCGAAATTTACGGCGGACTGGCAAACACCTGGGACTACGGTCCGCTGGGAATGGCGCTTAAAAACAACATTAAGCAGGCTTGGCTCAAAAAGTTTGTTCAGGAAAACAAATACAACGTGGGACTTGATTCCGCTATCCTGATGAATCCGCAAACCTGGATCGCCTCCGGCCACCTCGGCGGCTTTTCCGACCCGCTTATGGACTGCAAGGAGTGCAAAACACGTCACCGCGCCGACAACCTGATCGAGGATTTTGACGGCACAAACGTTGCCGGCTGGACAAACGAGCAGATGACCGACTATATTAATGAAAAGGACATTCCCTGCCCCAACTGCGGAAAGCACAACTTCACCGACATCCGTCAGTTTAATTTGATGTTTAAAACCTTTCAGGGCGTTACCGAGGACAGCAAAAACGAAATTTATCTTCGTCCCGAAACCGCTCAGGGAATTTTCGTAAACTTCGCAAATATTCAGCGCACAAGCCGCAAAAAGGTTCCGTTCGGCGTTGCACAGGTTGGCAAAAGCTTCCGCAACGAGATAACTCCCGGCAACTTTATTTTCCGCGTGCGCGAGTTTGAGCAGATGGAGCTTGAGTTCTTCTGCAAGCCCGGCACCGATTTGGAATGGTTCGATTACTGGCGCAGCTTCTGCCGCGACTTTTTGTATTCGCTCAACATCAGTAAGGAAAACCTCAGACTCCGCGATCACGAGAAGGAGGAGCTCAGCTTCTATTCAAAGGCAACGACCGACTTTGAGTACCTGTTCCCCTTCGGCTGGGGCGAGCTTTGGGGCATTGCCGACAGAACCGATTATGACCTTACTCAGCACATCAATGTTTCGGGCAAAAGCCTTGAATACTTTGACCAGACCACAGGCGAAAAGTACATTCCTTATGTTATTGAGCCTTCGCTCGGCGTAGAGCGTTTGTTCCTTGCCGTTGTTACCGAGGCTTACGACGAGGAGCAGATCGGCGAAAAGGACAGCCGCGTTGTAATGCACTTCCACCCCGCCCTTGCTCCGTTCAAGGCTGCGGTGCTTCCGCTTTCAAAGAAGCTCAGCGAAAAAGCCGGCGAGGTTGCCGATATGCTCAGAGCCGACTTTATGACCGACTTTGACGACGCGGGATCGATCGGCAAGCGTTACCGCCGTCAGGACGAAATCGGCACTCCGTTCTGCGTAACCTATGACTTTGACTCTCTTGAGGACGGCTGCGTTACCGTTCGCGACCGCGACACCATGGATCAGGAGCGCGTTAAGATCAGTGAGCTGAACGCTTATATTGCCGCCAAGGTCAAATACTGATATAATTTTCACTAACATAGAACAGTTATTATTCCGTCGATTTATAGGTAACTACAAAAATTTAAGCTTATTATTGACAACCTGTTAGTATTTGGAATATAATTTATTTGTATACATTACTGATAATGTGTATTCACAATTATAAGTTAAGGAGATATAGTATGACATTTTGTAAAAATTGCGGTCAGCAACTCAACGACGACGCAGTGTTCTGCGCAGCCTGCGGAACTCCCGTAAAGGCCGAGGCACAGCCTCAGCAGAACCAGCAGGCACAGCCTCAGCAGAACCAGCAGGCACAGCAGGCTCAACAGGCACAGCAGGCACAGCCTCAGCAGAATCAGCAACAGCAGCAACCCCAGCAGGGTTATCAGCAGCCATACGCACAGAGTCCTGCTCAGACCTACCCTGTTACACCCACCGAAAAGGGCGAAAAGGGATTTGCGCTGCTTTCCTACATCGGAATACTTCTGCTTGTTCCCATTCTTGTAAAGGACAAGTCGGAATATTGCCGTTTCCATGTTTATGAGGGAGCAAAGCTTTGCGCGTGCATGACTCTTTATTCAATCATTACATCAATTATTCTTGCGATCGTAGGCGCGATTTTCCCGGCACAGTTAAAATACACCTACTACACAAGCTATTTTGAGCCCAGCATTCCCTATGTGATCGTTTCCGTTATTTTCGGAATCGGTTCCGTTTTCTTCATTGTTCTGGCTATTCTCGGAATCATCAACGCGGTTAAGGGTTATAAAAAACCGCACAACAAACGGAGGCGTTCGGCGCCTCCGTTTTAATTTGTAGAAAAATTAATTTTTCCATTTCAAAGCCGGTTATATTTTATACTGACGTTTGAATGGCATAGCATTATACAATTTTAAAAGTAAGAAATGGAAAATCCGGACAGAGAGATACATCCGTCCGGATTTCGCTTATTATTTTTTTGACAAAACCTTTTTCTGCCACGAGACTTTGCCGCATTGCGGACATTTCATCCGTCGGGTACGTCCCATGTGCGGCGCCCACAGTACGCTTTTAAAGGTCGGCACATAGCAGTTGCCGCATTCGGCGCATTCATAATAACCCGCCGTTTGCTCGATGCGTAGGGCAAAGACCATGCTGACAACAAACGGAATGAAAGCGGCGAGTATCAGGACAATGTGCGCCCAAGCAGGCATATCGATAAAGCTTGCCGCCAATACGGCGCCGCCTAAAATAATGCTCGCCAATACGCCGATTAGGATTTCCAGCGAAAGCAGCTTTTTGTCAGTCGTTTCCTTTTGCTGAGCCATTTCCATCAACAGCCGTTCGGATGTTTCCTTGTAGTTCTCCATTACGATAACCTCCCCGTTCAGTAAATCGTTGACGGTGATATCCAGCAGCGCGCACAGCTCCGGCATCAGCGCGACGTCGGGCAGCGACTTGCCTGTTTCCCATTTGGACACCGCCCTGTCAGTGATGCGCAGCTGCTCCGCCAACTGCAATTGCGTCATATGATTTGCTTTACGCCGTTCGGCGATAAAGCGTCCGATTTTCATTTGATCCATTGTGACGACCTCCCTTCACTGTTATTGTAGTCCTTCTCCGCCAAAAAAGCAACCAACCATCAGTTGAGTGGTGTAAAAATCGCAAAAAAGCTGCCGCAAAATCTTTCTATCTGCGACAGCCCGTGAGGATTTCTTCGCACCGATTTTTCCTATTAATCTGCGGTGTGAACAGATAGCGCGGTGCAGTAAATCCTCCGTCACGGCTTAATGCCGTGACACCTCCTTTAACAAAGGAGGCTTTTTCTTTGTCAATTGTTG
>CADAYK010000069.1:0-6839 GCA_902792105.1 uncultured Ruminococcus sp. | reverse complement strand
ACATTCGGACTTTTTCTTTATACTATTCTCTTATGTTTGATTTTTGAAAATTTTAAGAATTTCGTCCTTGTGCTTCATTACGCACTGATAACCCTCTTCGATCGTTTCGTCGATGTTATCCATCGCGAAGATCGCGGTGTTTTCGTTTTTGATTTGAACGCAGTAATCCGCCATTTCCATGCTTTTGCGCGTGCCGTTTATTGAATAGAGGTCAAGCGCGCGCCACACAACATTCATTGTGCCGTCGATTCCGGTCTGCGGAGTGTAGTCCATGATGTCGAACGCGAGCGCAAGCACCTTGCCTACACCCATATCCTTGAGCACCTTGACGGGCAGGTTGTCCTTTGAACCGCCGTCGATGAAATTATACTGCTTATAGTTGCAGGTCGTGAAAAGCCCGGGGAACGACATGCTGGCGCGAACCGCTATTTCAAGCGGAACGTCGGTGAGGTACTGAATATATTCGTTGCCGAGCTTTTCAAGCCCCTCGTCGTAGGTTGTAATTATTACCTCGTCGGTGGTGATCGTGTCGTTGGTGCACACAGTCAGGTTAACAGGCAGGTCATGAAAACCCTTTATTCCCTTTTCTTTCATTACAGAGCGGATCATCGCCTCGACGATCACGCCGTCCATAAGTCCGTCGCCGGGATTCTTTTTGCCGAATTTAAGCGCTACGATAGACTGCAAAATCGAGCTTGGGCGGAACTTTACAAGATCCTTCCAGTATTTTTTCGCAAAGTGCTTCATGTCCTCAGCGTCACAGCCCATTGCCACAAGCGCAGCCATTGCCGAGCCCGAGCTTGTGCCCGAAACAAAATCGGGCTTGATTCCGAGTTCATACAGCGCCTTTATCGCTCCCACATGGGCAATGCCCTGAAGTCCTCCTCCGGAAAAGGCAAAACCTGTTTTATCCTTTCTGTCTGAATTTTGCATAAAACCACCTATTTAGTAAAAACATATACGTTGCTGTACGATTCGGTCTCTACAAAGTAATCGTACCAGTTAAAGTAATCCTCAAAGCTTTTGTCAGCCTCAACAAGAGTGTGCTTTTTAAAGCCGAGGGTTTTTGTTATGTAATCGATCACGGCGTCGTTGTCGGCAAGACGCGAAATATACACTGTTATCGAATCCTTTTGGGCAAGGATTTTGTTGTCCTTAATTGTTTCAAGCGTCGTCTTGTTAAGGTTGTTTTCCTTGCTTTCGGCGTCGCCCTTGCCGCTGCCGCTGTCAATAAACGAGTCGACCATTCCGCCGATTTTTCCGTTGGTGATCACGCCGCGCTTTTGAGCAAAGGCTTCGATCTCGTCTACAAGTCCGTCGGTGTTCATTGACGTTTGGACAATTGTGGTGGTGTCATAAAGCATAAACTTGTCAAGGTTCTTGTTCCACTCCTGCATTGGCGTTCCCACAAACAGACAGTCGTCGGTTTTGGGGCTGTACAGGTTCGAGGCGCCGTAGGTGTAGTAGGGCTTGACGATAACAAAGCCTATTGCCGAGGCGAGCACAATGCCGACAGGCAGTATAATGTGAAGCTTCGGGTTTTTGATAAGATTAAAGATTTTGATAAAGCCGAACACGAAAACCATCGAGAGCATAGGCATTGAAGCCATAACATAACGGTCGCTGTTGAACGGCGAAATCAGGGCGATACCGATAAAGTAGAGCACCCCGGGGACGATCAAAAACCATGCCTTGCGCGGAGTTTTTTGCTTTTTTACAAAGCGGAAGTAAACGAACGCCGCGATCATGCAGAGCGCGCAAAGCGCAAACAGCCAGATTTGACCGAGGAACATATCCTTTGCCAGCACACCTGCGTAGGTCAAAAGCTTGTAGCCCACATAGGTTAAAATCGTGATAAAGTCGATGGAAACCGAGGTTGTAGATCCGACTCCGCGGTCGCTGCCGAGCACCTGCATAAGCATATTCGGATAAACTGCCAGCGCGATACCCGCGCCGATCACCGCGGTGATAATGTACTTGACAAGCGTTTTGATATTCCTGTCCTTTATGCTGAAAATCAGGAAAACAAGACCGATCAAGCCGGCGAACACCACAAAGTAGTACTGGGTGAGCACTCCGAGGGTGACGGTTACAAGCATAAGAATAAGGTCGGATATTTTAACCGCGTTTTTGCGGTCGTATATTCTGAGCGTGACCGCGAGGAACGCCAGCACAAAAAACGTGAGCGTTGCGTACATGCGCAGGTAAATCGTGGTGGTCACGCAGGCAATGCTAAGCGCGTACCCCCCGACGGCGATCAAAGCGTAAAGGTTATTGTTAGTGACGCGCTTTCCCACACGGAACAGCATTACAAGCGCTGCCGACATCATAACAAGGTTCACAATAAAGCCGAGCCATTTGTTGAAGGCGCCGGGGAAAAACGAGCAGACCGTGTTTACCAGCGAATAGTAAAACGGCGGATGAACACCGTCAACGATTTGGTTTTGGTATACCATTCCGTAGTCAAAACGGTGATCGCCGCTGACCGCGAGGTAGCCGTTGATTTTGTCCGGAGTAAGCGGAGTTCCGCTTGACATATCGTTCTTTACACTGTCCTCAAGCAGCAGGTCGGGAGAGTTGGCGAGGTTATAATTTAATAGCTCGTCCTCGTGATAGCCCTGCTTTGTGCCCATAAAAAAGCAGCTTGCCGCCAGGCTGAGGATTATTAAAACCGCAAGCGCCGCAGACGCCGCCTTGTTGGAAATCTTCATTGCTGTCACCTTTTATAATCGTAATTTATATTATTATAACAATTATAAAACAAATTCTCAATAGTTAAACCGACGTTTTTGCAAAAAAATTCAGCCCGAAAACAGCTGTGGAGTGTAGGGCGTTTCTTACATTTGCGTTCGATGCATTTTTTGGGAGAGCCAATAAACCAAACGTTATTTCCATTGCCCTCACAGCTTCCTGTAGATTACGTTTTCTCGCGTAATGCCGACATAATCATTATAACCGACATTAAGAACGCGAAGTAAAAAACTCGCGAAATGCCGACATTATCACAATAACCGACATCAAGAACGCGAAGTGAAAAATGCCCTCACAGCTTCGTATATTTCTATTCTATCTCGCGAAACGCCGACACAATCAATCAAACCGACATTAAGAACGCGAAGTAAAAAATACGCGAACTGAAAAATAGGGCTCGGTCAAGCCGAGCCCTTTGAGTGTAATTTATTTGGTTTTAAGCCGGAAGAATTATTACTTATCTTCTTTTTTTGGGAGCTACCTTTTTAACAGGAGTTTTCTTTTTGGGCTTTTCTTCCGTTTCAGCCTCAGCCTTAGTCTTTTTTGTTTTTTTCTTGACGGGCTTCGGAGCCTCGAGCTCCTTAACAAGCTTGTAATAGGTTACGCCGAGAGGCGGAAGCGTGATTTCAATGCTGTAATCAAGCTCGTGATCCTTTTCGTTGACAGCCTTGATTTCGCCGGGATTGCCGATGCCGGTGCCGCCGAACTCCTCGCTTTCGGAGTTGAACACTTCCTCGTAAACGCCGTATACGGGCACGCCTACGCGGTAGTTTTCACGGGTAACGGGCTGGAAGTTGCAGACCGCGAGGATCTCGCTGCCGTCGAGGGCGATCCTGCGGAACGCTATTACGCTGTTTTGATAGTCGTCAAGCGCAACCCACTGGAAGCCGTTCCAGTCGAAGTCGTTTTCGTGCATAGCCGGTACGTCGCGGTAGAACTTGTTTGCCTCGGCAAAGAAGTGGTTGAGCTGGCGGTGCTTTTCGTAACCCAAAAGCTCCCATTCAAGCTGCTCGTTGGCGTTCCACTCGTCAAACTGACCGATTTCGCTGCCCATAAACATGAGCTTCTTGCCCGGGTGAGCCATCATGTAGGTAATAAAGCCTCTTACGCCCTGGAACTTTTGATCGTAGTCACCGGGCATTTTATTGATAAGCGAGCCCTTGCCGTAAACGACCTCGTCGTGCGAGATAGGCAGCATGAAGTTTTCGGAGAACGCGTAAACCATGCTGAAGGTAAGGGTGTCGTGGTGATAGTTTCTCCACAGCGGATCGAGCGAAATGTAGGAAAGCATATCGTTCATCCAGCCCATGTTCCACTTGTAGTCAAAGCCGAGTCCGAGTCCCTCGATCGGGTAACGTGTAACGTTAGGCCATGCCGTGCTTTCCTCGGCGATCATCATAACATCGGGGTGGAACTCGTGAATAACGTTGTTGAGCTTTTGCAGGAAGTCAACTGCAACAAGGTTTTCGCGGCCGCCGTAAGCGTTGGCGATCCACTCGCCGTCCTTGCGGTTGTAGTCAAGATAAAGCATTGAAGCAACAGCATCAACGCGGATTCCGTCAACGTGGTACATATCGAGCCAGAACATGGCGGAAGAAACAAGGAAGCTTGTAACCTCGTATCTGCCGTAGTTAAAGATGTAGGTTCCCCACTCCTTGTGCTCGCCGATCCTCCAGTCCTCATACTCGTAGCAGCCTGTGCCGTCAAAGCGCGCAAGACCGTGAGCGTCCTTGGGGAAGTGAGCCGGAACCCAGTCGAGGATAACGCCGATGCCCTCCTGGTGGCAGCGGTCGATAAGATACATAAGATCCTTGGGCTCGCCGAAGCGCGAGGTGGCGGCGTAGTAGCCGGTTACCTGATAGCCCCAGCTTCCGTCAAACGGATACTCGGTGAGCGGCATGAACTCAATGTGGGTGTAGCCCATCTCTTTAACATAGGGAATAAGCTCGTCGGCAAGCTTGCGGTAACTGAATACGTTGCCGTCCTCGTATTTGCGCCAAGAGCCTGCGTTGACCTCATAAACATTTATCGGCATTTTCTTGTGGGGGTGATCCTTCTTAAATTGGAGCCACTCCTCGTCGTGCCACTGGTAATCATAAATATGATAGGTACGCGAAGCGTTGTCGGGACGTGTTTCGCAGTGGAAGGCATAGGGGTCGGTCTTCATAATGCGGTCGTTCCACGGTGTTTCAACGCAATATTTATAGCAGCAGAATTCCCAAACTCCTTCAACAAAGAGTTCCCAAACTCCCGAGTCGGAAATGCGATACATAAAATGTGAATCGGGGTTCCAGTCGTTAAAATCGCCCACAACCGAAACCGATTTCGCGTTAGGTGCCCATACTCTGAAAACTACGCCCTGACGGCCGTCCCAGTTTTCAAAATGAGATCCGAGAAAGTGGTAAGCTCTTGCCGACTCTCCCTGAAGAAACTGTTCAAGGGGCGGTCTTGTGTCATTAATTGAAAAAGCCATAGTATACCTCTTTTCTAAAGTTTTTCATAGATTAAATAAGAATAATTTATATCACGTTCGATCTAAATTATAAGTTATTTATTGAATACCTTATTATTATTATAATATATTTTACCAAATATACAAGGGGAAAAAAGAATTTTATGTAAATATTTTTAGACAAATTTTATTGGCTTGCCGTATTTCTTCGTCATTTTGCACAGTTTTACTTTATCATTTTTGTAAGGTAATCCGTGCCTGCCGGTTTTATGCTGTCATACGCCAACGCCGCTGTGTCGGCTGCGGCAATGTCCGTTTGCAGCAGTGTGCTGTATCTGCCTCGGGCTTTAATATATTTTGACGGCGAGGTTATGATATCGGCGCGGCAGGCTTTGAGCATGGCGGCTCCGGCGGAGGTCATCCCGAGCACCCTTACATAACAGGCGTTTTCCTCACGGAGCTTGGCGGTAATGTTAAGCAGAGCGCAAACCAAGATCCTGCGCAGCCGCGCAAGGGTGTAGCGCTTGGTCTTTACCGCCGACAATATTTCTTCTATAGAATTATAATTTCTTGCCGCTTCGTATATCCTGTTTTCAAGCCCTTCGTCAACATCCGGAAGCCCGGCAATGTCACCGGCGGTCATCGTCCTGAGCTTGTAAAGCATTGCGCGTTCAAGGTTTTCTTCCCTTGTAATTACTTCGGGAACGCGCGGAACAAAGGCTGTGGCGTCGCGGTTTGAGCGCAGCAGCGAGCGCACATATGAAGCCGAGGCAATGCTGCCCGAGCGGATCTCGGTGTCGTGAACCGAACCGGTGCGCTGCACGGCGACAGGCTTAATTTTCGAGCCCTTAAGCGCGCGGATGTACTCGACCGCGAGGATATTGTTAGGCGAGGCGAGAACCGCCGCGGTTTTGTCGCCGCAAACCTCGCTGACGGCAGCCTGAAAGGCGCGCGGATAGTAATCGCCCTGCTTCATTAAACCGCGCACCCTTTCCCCTACCATTGGGTTTCCCGCTGCTTCGGCAGCCGCATTCAGCAAATGAACATCGGCGGTTTCGCAGCCGAAAGCAAGGTGGGTAACACAGTCAAAGCTTTTTGCGATTTCAACTCCGCCCCGGGCGAAGGTCTGAGCGTTTGCTACCGCCTTAACGACCGGCAGCTCAACAACCAGGTCGGCTCCGTTTTCGAGCGCGGTCTTTGCACGCTCGAATTTTGAGCACACCGCGACCTCGCCGCGCTGGGTAAAGCTTCCGCTCATTACCGCAAGCACGGGACCGCCGCAAGCCTTGCGAGCCTGTGACAAAAGGTAGGCGTGACCGTTATGAAAAGGGTTAAATTCACATACAACCGCTACTGCCATTTTGACCTCCGTTGTGGTTTTTGCAAAAAAATAAAAAATTTTGCAAAAAATTCAAAAAAATACTTGAAAAAGCCACATTAATATTGTATGATTATAGAGTTAGTTTGTATATATTATACATCATGTTATTTAATAAATCAACTGTAAGGAAGGAATTGAAATCTATGAAAGTATTAGTTATCAACGCAGGAAGCTCTTCGCTGAAATATCAGCTTATCGACATGACAGACGAAAGCGTTCTTGCGAAGGGAAACTGTGAAAGAATAGGCACAGACG
>CADAYK010000068.1 GCA_902792105.1 uncultured Ruminococcus sp. | reverse complement strand
TGGAGCGGATGACGGGGCTCGAACCCGCTACCTCCACCTTGGCAAGGTGGCGCTCTACCAGATGAGCTACATCCGCATATTATTGGTGCCTCCGGACGGAATCGAACCATCGACACAGGGATTTTCAGTCCCTTGCTCTACCGACTGAGCTACAGAGGCAAATTTGGCGACCCGGAACGGGTTCGAACCGTCGACCTCTAGCGTGACAGGCTAGCGTTCTAACCAACTGAACTACCGGGCCATGTGGTGGGAACAATAGGGCTCGAACCTATGACCCTCTGCTTGTAAGGCAGATGCTCTCCCAGCTGAGCTATGCTCCCACATGATGCCTATGTCGCTTCGTCGCTATTGCTTTTCGCTTCGCCGTATCTCTCAGCGACGTGTACTATAATATCACACCACGGATAAAAAGTCAATACTTTTTTCTAAATTTTTCAAAAAAATAATTTTCTTTTCCGAATCCACGGCTTGATCAGGAATTCTTTTCGGCTATAAGCGCCTCCAAGTCGTCCTTTGTAAACACATACTTTTTGTTGCAAAACTGGCAAACCGCCTCTGCCTCGCCTTTTTCGTCCGCCATTGAACGGATGTCGCCGTCGCTCATTGTCATAAAGTAGCGTTCAAGCTTTTCGCGCGAGCAGCCGCAGGTATAGTTAACGGGATATTCGTCGAGCACCTCGACCTCGAACCCTTCGAGCGCGGTTTTGCAGATGTCCAAAATACTCATACCCTTGGCGAGCATGGTCGTAACAGGTTCAAGCTTTGAAACATTCTTTTCAAGCTTGTCGATCGTGTCATCAAATGCGCCGGGAAGAAGCTGAATGATCAATCCGCCCGCAAGCAGAACCTCGCCGTCCTCCCTGTCAACCAAAACGCCGAGCGCGCAAACCGTTGGGATCTGCTCGCTGGTCGCAAAATAATTTGTGATATCCTCGGCAATTTCGCCGCTGACAAGCTCAACCTGACCGATGTACGGGTCGCCGGTGCCGTAGTCGCGAAGCACGCTGAGCGTGCCGTTTTTGCCCACAGCCTTGGCAACGTTGATTTTTCCGCTGTTATAATATTCGGTGGCTGCCTGCGGATTTTCAACATATCCGCGAACATTGCCCCTGCTGTCCGCAACCGCGACTACCGCGCCCATTTCGCCGTCGCCGAGCACCCTCAGATTAATGAAGGCGTCGTTCTGCTTCAGCATATTTCCCATCATTGACGCGGCGCACAAGAGTCTGCCCAAAGCGGCTGTTGAGCTGCGGCTAAGGTTATGCAGCTTTTTAGCGGTAAAAACAATGTCGGAGGCGTCGATCGCCGTAGCCATAACAGCGCCGTCGCTTGTTATGCAGCGTATAATTTTATCCATAGTACCTATCCTTATCTATCCTTCGCTGTTTCGTGATTTTTTCATTTTTGCAACATAAATTGCCCTTTGCTCGTCGGGCTTGGGCGGCTCAAAGGTAAAGTCGCCGTAAACCGCCTCGATCTCAAAGCCCGCGCCGCCGAGCGCTTCGGCAAGCTGTGCGTGAGTGTAGGCGCGCTCTGAAAAGCTTTCGGAGTGCCTGTAATAAACGCCGTTGTCCTCCTCGAAAAAATCAAGGTCGATTTCAACCGTATTATCTTCGGCAAGCGTATTTTGCCACGCGCAGAACACATTGTCGTTTTCAATTATGAACGCGTTGTTGCCGAGCACACGGGTGTGTTTGTATACGGTGTTGACGTCAAACACAAAAAGTCCGCCGCTGTTCATAAACAGCCCTATTCTGTCAAACGCTTTTTTCAGCGTTTCATAATCCGTAATATGATTAATGCTGTCGAGCGTACAAACGCAGGTGTCGATCGTGCCGTAAAGGTCAAGCTCCTGCATTTTTTGATTCAAAAACAAAATTTGAAGCCCTTCGGCAAGGCTTTTTTGCATTGCCTCGCTCAGCATATCCACACTTGCGTCAACTCCGTAAACGTCAACTCCGCGTTTTTTCAGCTCTATTGTAAGGCTGCCTGTTCCGCACGCCAGATCAAGCGTCAGTCCCGGGCTGTGACCGTGCCTTTTAAAAAGCTCCAAAAGGTAATCGCAGCGGTCGCTGTAGCGCGCGTCCTCCATTAATCCGTCGTAAAATTCGGCGAACGACTGATAACCCGGCATTATTCGTCCTCTTGGGCGGCGATGTTGTCGAGCACAAGCGTGTAGCCGTATGTATCGTTGTCAAACAGCGCGCGCTTTACTCTGCTGATCGTAGCGGTTGAAGCGCCCGTTTCCTTTACAATTTCGGTGTAGACCTTTTTTTCGGTAAGCATTTTTGCCACCACAAGCCTTTGCGACATCGCCTTAAGCTCGGCGCTTGTGCACAAGTCCTCAAAAAAGCGGTAGCATTCCTCTTTATTTTTCAGCGACAGAATTGCGTCAAACAAAAAATCCGTCGAGTCGTTTTTAAGCTTAGAATTCACAACTGTTCCTCCTGCAGGGTTGCATTTTATTTTCGTACACTAAAATTTTAACACATAAAAGTAAAAAAGTAAAGTATTTTATTTCGCGTTTTTCACTTCGCGTTCTTGATGTCGGTCTGATTGATAATGTCGGCATTTCGCAAGAAAACATAATCTGTGGGAAGCTTTGAGGGCAACAGAAACAGCGTTTGGTATTATATGCTCTCTATCTAATATTTGTTTCGGATTCAATAACAGTTAAGGCAACACCGCACAATTCAAAGCGCACGGCTTGCTTGAATATTATTCCGTCAGCTTTCGGCAAGGCGACAGCCTTACCTCGATTTATTTGTACAATCTGACGAAAAATCTTGCTGCGCAATCCGCACACCTGAATTATGCGGTATTGCCTTAAGTTAAAAACATAGGTCGGAAAGCCTTCTCCGTGCGTGGGAAAGGCGGGCAATTTGCCAAACGGCAAATCCCTCCTCCGTCACGCCGTAAATTATGAGGTGTTGCCTCAAATATTCTTTTTAATACTGTCCAGCGCGCCTTTTTCTATCCTGCTGACCTGCGCCTGGGAAATACCGATTTCCGAGGCTACCTCCATTTGAGTTTTACCCCTGAAAAACCTCAGAGTCAAAATCCGTTTTTCCCTGTCGGAAAGGTTTTTGATCGCGTCCCTCACCGCGAGCTCTTCAAGCCAGGTGTTGTCGTCGCGGTTGTCCCCGATTTGATCCATAACATAAATAGTGTCGCTGCCGTCGGAAAAAACAGGCTCATAAAGCGACACAGGCTCGACAATAGCCTCAAGCGCGATAACAACGTTTTCTTTGGGGATTTTCATAATTGACGCGATTTCCTCAACAGTGGGCTCGCGGTTGTTTTTTACCGTAAGCTGCTCCTTGATCTGCATCGCGTGATAAGCCGTGTCACGCATTGAGCGCGAAACCCTTACGGCGTTGTTGTCGCGCAGGTAGCGGCGTATTTCGCCGATGATCATAGGCACACCGTAGGTGCTGAAACGCACGTCAAGCGACGGATTAAAGTTGTCGATTGCTTTGATCAGCCCGATCACTCCAACCTGAAAAAGGTCGTCGGGGTTTTCTCCCCTGCCCAAAAAACGCTGCACCACGCTTAGCACAAGCCGCAGGTTACCGTTTATCATCCTGTCCCTTGCCGTCCTTTTTTCGCGGGGCGTGCCGTTTTTCATTTTGAGCAGCAGCTCCTTTTTTTCTTTCTCGCTGAGAACCTTTAACCGCGAGGTATTAATTCCGCAAATTTCAACCTTACCGTACTGCACGCAATAACCTCCAACAAACTTTATGTTAAAATTATTGCCCGCGCCGCGGAAAATATACAAAAACGGTACGGAACCGCAAGGCTCCGTACCGCTGATCAAAAGCAGAAAATCAATTAGAATATATAAATGAAGGCGGAACGATCGCGCGGAACAGCAAAACCGTAACAATGCCGCACACAATTCCGAGAACCATTCCGACCACAACGTCGGTCAAATAGTGTACGCGCAGATAAACGCGCGAAAAGCCGATGATTACAGCGATCAGGAAAATCGGGATAATAACATAAACCGGACACTGGCTGAAAATAACAACCGATACTACCGAAAACGACGAAGCGGTGTGTCCCGAAGGAAACGAATAATACTTCGGCTTTTTTATGATCTGTTCATCATCATCAAGGCTGTGGCAGGGGCGCACACGCTTGACCGTGTGCTTGATTATTCCCTCGCCCATAAGTGAGGTGAGCCCGAGCGAAAAGATTATTGTAAGACCGGTGTACCTCCAGCGCGGATTTATAAGAAACGGCAGGCAAACAGCCCACCAAACGATCCCGGCGTTTCCGAGACGTGAAGCGGTTACCATTATTCTGTTTAGTTTTGGACGGTGGATCCTGCTGATATTATCAAGAACCCTTTTATCAAGCTTTTTAATTCTGCCAAACATAAACACTGCTCCGTGATTGAGATTCAAAACACAGTTTTCTTACTTATATAATAAACGCGAAACCCGACGTTTTCTTCATCTTTTTTACGCCTATTGCGTTTATTATAACACATAAAATCCAAAAATAACAGAGTTTTTTTAAAATACCGTGTTTAAAATTTATTGACGGCATTTAAATTTGCAATTATAATAGAAATATAATAGTTTGTTAGGAATGATGACTTATGCTAAAGGGCAGGCTGGTAAGTTATGTTTTGCTCGGAATAATGGCTGTAACGTTTATCGGACTGTGCGTTCTGATCGTCACAAACTCTTTTACCGGTGATTTAGATCTTTACAAAACTTTTATCAACGGAGAATATTCGGTCGACGGCGGCGAATGGAAGCCGACAATTCCCGGCAAAATGGTTGACGAAAACTTTAAAGAAGTCAAAATAAAGGGAAAACTCAGCAACGAGCTGTTCGGCGACAATTTGCTTATTCTCTCGGCAAAAAATGTTTGGTTCAACATGAAGCTGGAGGACAATATCGAGGTATACAATAAACGCGATTTCGACGAATCGCCGCTTGCCGACACTCCGGGCTACAGCATTAACTACGCCTTTTCCGAATTTTTGCGCCCCGACACCGTAGTTGAACTGACTATAACCAACCCGTACCCTTTATTATCGATCAAGGATCTTGACAATTTTTTTGTAATGTACTGCGGCAACTCAAGCCTGCCTTATGAACTGTTTATACAAAACAAGCTGCCGACCATTATTGTTTGCGCTTTGATCTGCTTTTTCGGCGTTGTGGCATTCCCGATAGCCGGCTTTGTAATGGGCGGGATCGATTACCGTTATCTTTCGTTCGGCATCATGTGCTTTTTTGCCGGTCTTTATCTGCTGTTTGACAGCTTCGGAGGATATTTGCCGCTGTGGATAACCGGCGAAACTCTGTGTATGGCGCTGGATGTGTTTACAAACTACCTGTTTGCCATTGCCGCGGCGGTGTACATAAAAACCAACCTTTCATTTACGGCGCACAAAATAGCCGCCAACATATTAATGATAGTACTTGCCGCAGCGCTGCTGACCGTCAGCATTCTGCACGCAACGGGAGTGGCGGATATATATGAAACCCAGCCGTATATGATGATGATTATCGGAGCAGGCGCGGTGGTCAACACCTTCTTTCTTGTAAGAGAAGCAATATCCAAAAACAAGGAAGCGATTTCGGTTCTTATTTCATGGACTCCTATTTTCATTACTGTATTTCTTGACGGAATCAACAGCTTTGTACATTTTTGGAACGGAAGGTTTTTCCTCAGCGGAATTGTGTTGTCGCTCGGACTTCAAATCATTCAGCTTGTTATCGATATGAGGAGGCAGTACAAGGAACAAATCCGCTATCAGCAAATGCAAAAGGAGCTTTATGAGGCAAGGGTTTCCATTATGGTATCGCAAATCCAGCCGCACTTCCTTTACAACTCGCTCACCTCGATCGCCATGATGTGCACCAAGGATCCTCAGCTTGCCAAAAAAGCCACCATTAACTTTGCCGACTATTTGCGCGGCAATATGAATTCGCTCAAAGAGAAAAACCCCGTGCCGTTTTCGCGCGAGCTGGAGCACCTTAAAAAATACCTTATGCTTGAAGAAATGCGCTTCGGCGATATGCTTAACATTGAATATGACATTCAAACCGAAGACTTTGTTCTTCCTCAGCTGTCGGTGCAGCCGCTTGTTGAAAACGCGGTAAAGCACGGCGTGGGAATGAAAGAGGACGGCGGAACAGTCAAGATCGCCACGCGCGAAACCGCCGACGCTTACGAGGTGATCGTCAGCGACGACGGAGTAGGCTTTGACACAAGCGCGCCGCCCAAAAACGACGGCAGAAGCCACGTGGGTATGGAAAACGTAAAACAAAGACTTAAAGATATGTGCAACGCCGAGGTTATTATTGAAAGCGAACCCGGCAAAGGCACCGTATCAACGATCAGAATACCAAAGGAGGACAACAACCAATGAGAATATTGTGTGTAGACGACGAGCCGCTGGCTCTCGAAATGCTTGCCCAGGCAATTGAGGAAGCTATTCCCGACGCCGATTTGCACCCCTTCAAAAAACAGAGCGAACTTCTTGCCGACGCCGAAGCGAACGGATGCGATATTGCGTTTTTAGACATTCACATGAGGGGAATGAACGGCGTTGAGCTTGCCAAAAACCTAAAGCAGGTAAACCCGAAGATGAACATTATCTTCGTTACCGGCTTTGACGAATACACAGGCGACGCAATGCGCCTTCACGCGAGCGGCTACATTATGAAGCCCGTTACCAAGGAAAAAATCGAGGCTGAGGTCGCCGACCTCAGGTTCCCGATCGTTCCCAAAAACGACGCCCTGCTTAGGGTTCAGTGCTTTGGAAACTTCGACGTGTTTACTCCCGACGGAAAACCGGTTCACTTTGAAAGGTCAAAGTCAAAGGAGGTTTTTGCGTATCTTGTTCACCGCCACGGAAGCTCGTGCACAATCAGAGAGATCGCCGCGGCGCTGTTTGAGGACGAACCTTATGATTCAAAGCAGCAGGCTTATCTGCAAAAAATTATGTCCGCAATGATGAAAAGCCTTAAAAAGGTCAACGCTCAAAAAACAGTCAACAAAAGCTATAACAGCCTTTCGGTCAACGTAAACACCCTTGACTGCGATTATTACCGTTTTCAGGAGCTTGACGCCGGCGCGGTCAACGCCTATCAGAACGAATATATGAGCCAGTATTACTGGGCAGATTTTCTGTATGAGGAATATTAAAGCAAAGTTTAGGGAAGCCCGGGCGGCTTCCCTGATTTTTATGCGTTATTATCAAGCTTTGAAATCAGTCTGCGTATTTCGTCCTGCGCTTCCTTTACCTCGTCGTAGAACATCCGAGACGGAACGCGAAGCGCGCCGTTTCCGAGGATGATAAGCTGTTCCATTCCGTCGGAGGTCACAACACGCACCCTGTTGTTTTTTGCCAGCTTGTGCGAGGTTTTTTCGATGTACATATCGGCTGTTTCAGCCTCCTTGGTGTACACGATGCTGATCCCGTTGACCTGCTCCACCTCGCGCGAATTGCCCTTGACCTTGTACGCGTCAAACACCAAAATCAGCTCGCATTTTTTAAAGCCCTGATAATTGCACAGAATGTTTATCAGCGCGAATCTTGCGCCGTCAATGTTGTCCTCGGCAAGCTTTTTCAGGTTTTCCCATGAAAAAATAACGTTGTAGCCGTCAACAAGCACATACTCCGTTCCGTCGTAAGACGGGGCGGCTTTTTTTCTGTACTTGGGATCGCCCCGGTCGGACTCGGGCTTAAAATGCCTGCGAAGCTCGTTTTCGCGGTGCTGCTTTACCGGGCCGTAGGTCTGCTCAAAAATGCGCATTAGCTCCTTATCCGCCGCGAAAAAATCGTTTTGTGTTTTCGCCTGCCTCGCGATTTTTGTTCTCATCGCTTCACCGTTCGGTTTGGAAGCGTTAAGCGCGCTCGGCAGATGCATATAATTTTTGACCTCGTTCCACTTCACGTTATGGCCTGCGCCGTGCGAGCAAAACACGGAATCGCAGGGGTTGTCGAGATCCGCCCCGGGATCGTAGGCAAAGCGCGCGATGACCTCGTCCGCGTTTTGGCACTCGCTGTAGCCCTTAAGTGACAGCGACAGCCTGCCTGCGCCGTGGGTGTACTGCATGACCTCGCGAGCGTAGCCGCGCATTTTGCTTACGGGTGCCGTACCGCTGATAACCGTTTCGCTGCCGGAGGTCTCGGGCGGATCAAAGCTGCCGTTCATAAGCTGGATATCGTTCATTGCTCGCCCCGTGTTTTCGACCGGCACCTCAAGGGTGAATTCATAGAACGGCTCAAGCAGCACGCTTTTTGCCTGCATCAACCCCTGACGAACCGCGCGGTAGGTCGCCTGGCGAAAATCGCCGCCCTCGGTGTGCTTTGCGTGTGCCCTGCCCGACACAAGCGAGATCTCAACATCGGTCAGCGGCGAACCCGTCAAAACGCCGAGGTGTGTTTTTTCGTAAAGATGAGTTAAAATCAGCCGCTGCCAGTTTATGTCGAGCGAATCACGGCTGCACTCGCTTTTATATATTACTCCGCTGTTGCGCGGAAGCGGTTTGATAAGCAGGTGAACCTCGGCATAGTGCCGCAGAGGTTCAAAATGCCCCACTCCCTCAACGGTGTCGGCGACAGTTTCCTTGTAAATTATGCTTCCCTCGCCGAAACCGGCATCAAAGCCGAAGCGGTCGTGAATTACGCGGCGCAAAATTTCAAGCTGGATGTCGCCCATCAGCCTAACCTGAATTTCGCCGAAGCGCTCGTTGTACTCCACATTGAGCTGCGGATCCTCGGCTTCAAGTATACGCATTTTTGACAGCGCCGTATGAACGTCGATTCCGTCCGGCAAAATCATGCTGTAGGTAAGCACAGGCTCCAGCACGGGAATATCCGCGCCGCTTTCCGCGCCCAGTCCGTCGCCTGCTCCGGCAAAGGTGATTCCCGTTACCGCGCAGACGGTTCCGGCTTCGGCGGTTTCGGGAGCCGAAAACTTTTCGCCCGAATACAGGCGGATCTGATTTACCTTTTCGCTTTTTGTTCCTGTTTTGTCGGTCAGAACATCCCTTACCTTCAGTGTGCCGCCTGTTATCTTCATGTGGGTAAGGCGGTTGCCGCGGCTGTCCTCCGAAATTTTAAAAACCCTGGCGGCAAATTCACCGCCGTATGACGGCATAAGGGTGTATTTGTCAATACATTCGAGGAAGTCCTCCACCCCTTCGAGCTTCAGCGCCGAGCCGTACATCACGGGAAACACGCGGCGGCTCTTTACAGCCTGCGCAATGCCCGCGCCGTCAAGCGCTCCGTCCTCATATTTTTCGAGCAAATCCTCGTGACAAAGGGCTATATTCTCATAAAAGCCTTCTGTATCGCCAAAGTCGACACAGCAGTCGCTCAGCTTGGTTTTAAGCTGAGTAAACACTGTTTCCTTTGACGCGCCCTGCAAATCCATTTTATTTACAAATATAAAGCACGGTATGTTATAGCGCCCCAAAAGCTTCCACAACGTTTGGGTGTGGCTTTGTACGCCGTCGGTTCCGCTGATCACCAGCACGGCATAGTCAAGCACGCTCATGGTGCGCTCGGTTTCGGCAGAAAAATCGACGTGCCCGGGCGTGTCGAGCAAAGTAAAGCGCGTTTCTCCGTAATTGAGCAGCGCCTGCTTTGAAAATATTGTGATCCCGCGCTCGCGTTCAAGCGCGAAGTTGTCCAAAAAGGAGTCTTTATGGTCTACCCTGCCGAGCCTGCCGATATTGCCCGAGCAGTACATCAAAGCCTCTGACAGCGTAGTTTTCCCCGAATCGACATGGGCTAAAATTCCAACTGCGATTTTTTTCATACTTTCACTCCTTTTTAAGGTGACAACGCGTCCGCGGTTTGCTATAATTATCACGGAGGCGTTATTTATTATGAAAATTACGGTATTGACCGAAAATACAACCGAACTGAATTTTTCAGTTGAGCACGGGCTCAGCCTGTATATTGAAACCGGAAACCGCAAAATTTTGTTTGACAGCGGACAATCCGCCCTATTTGCCGAAAATGCCGCAAAGCTCGGAATCGATCTCGGCAAGGTTGACTTTGCGGTGCTGTCGCACGGCCACTATGACCACGGCGGCGGTTTGAAAAGGTTTCTTGAAATTAACGCGCACGCGCCGGTTTATATGAACCGCTGCGCGTTTGAACCGCATTTTAACGCCGAAGGCAAATACATTGGTCTTGACAAAAGCCTTGAGGAAAATTCGAGGATCGTTTTAACCGGCGGCGTTTATAAAATCTGCGAAGGTGCCGAGCTGTACTCCTGCGAGGGACGCAAAGCCTTGTTCAAAACAAGCGCCTTCGGTCTTAAAGCCGAAAGAAACGGCAAAATTATTGAGGATGATTTTTGCCACGAGCATTACCTTATGCTTGAGGAAAACGGCAAGAAGGTTTTGTTCAGCGGTTGCTCGCACAAGGGCATTTTGAACATAGTCAATTGGTTCAAGCCCGATGTTTTAGTCGGCGGCTTCCACTTTTTCAAGCTTCCCGTCGGCAGCGAGCTTGAGCATTACACAAAGCTTCTGGCTAAAACCGCTGTACGGTACTACACCTGCCACTGCACGGGTGAGGAGCAGTACAGGTATATGAAAACAATAATGCCGCAGCTTAGGTATATTTCAACCGGTCAGTCTATAGAGCTGTAAAAATCCATCATACGCTGTTTGTAGTCCGGCGCTTCGTCAAACACACAGTGGGCGTATTCGCTGCCGTACATATACAATTCACAGCCGAGCTTTCCTGCGGTTTCACGCGAGGCTTCGGCGGTCAGAACCTTGTCGCCCTCAACACCGATAACAAAAACGGGACACTTTATTTCGCCCAGCCTGTCGTACACGTCAAAGCTGTTGATCGCCCTTGCCTGAATAATAAACCTGTCAAGGTCTTGGCGCGATACTCCCGAAAACATCATTCCGGTTGCCTGCAAAAGCTGTCCGGCAAGCTTTTCGGAATACAAAAGCTTTATCATTTGTCTTGCCGCTTCGGGCGCGTCGCCTGCTTCGGCAAGCTCGGTCCAGCTTCGCATTACTTCAAGCGCGCGG
>CADAYK010000067.1 GCA_902792105.1 uncultured Ruminococcus sp. | reverse complement strand
TTTATTCTTTTTTCTTTATTCTTTAAAAATCTCGGAAGGAGAAGAAAATATGACATACAATAATCCACTTTTAGAAAAATCCTTACATTTTGCCGCACGAATCGTTAAACTCTATCAGTACCTTGCCAAAGAGAAAAAGGAAATCATCATATCAAAGCAAATCATACGCAGCGGAACCTCTATCGGCGCAAATGCCAATGAAGCGGTTTACGGAGTTAGTCAGGCAGATTTTATTGCAAAGTTGCAAATATCGCTCAAAGAAACAGCCGAAACGGAGTATTGGTTAAGGTTGTTGAATCTGTCCGGCTATATCGATGACATGCAAGCGCAATCGCTGATAGATGATTGTTTGGAAATAAAGCGGATTTTGATAGCGTCCTTGAAAACAGCGAAAGGCAAAAAGAATTAACGGAAGTTCAATACCCACAGCACTTTTCCATAAATCCATCTTTTTTGCTCATCCTTGACAGTGAATACAGGGAGTATCCAAACGAGATACTCTCTGTATTCATATATACAAACCAATCGGAATAAGCGGTTGGCTCTTTTTTTATTTCAAAAAAGTGAGAGAATATTGTTGTTTTCAGAAACCGTTATGCCCGCAATTATGGCAAAATTTTTGAAGTTTTCGCAATAATCACTAAAAAATCATTGAATAATGCCGTATAATATAGTATAATGGATATGTATTTTTTCAGAAAACAATTATTATCTGAAAGTGAGGAACGTTTATGAGAAAACTCAAAAAAGCCGTGAGCATATTGCTGTCGATCGTTTTGATAGGCAGTATGTTCACTATCCTGTCCGTGACAAGCGCCTCTGCCGAAACCGTTCAGGTATTCGCGGACAAGTGGGTAAGAGCCGAAAACGAAACAGGCGATTACTTTAGCTTTACGGATCTGTATCAGAATTTCATCATTTGCAGGTGCTGGCCTGAAATGGATGAACCAAGCTTCGATTACGTCTACAACCAGACCGCAAACATGTCGCTGACCGGCCAGAACGAGATCAGACTCAACAGTTGGGACGACGGAAACGGCAAGCTTGACTACTATTGGTCGGATAACAGCAGCGAAGCCGGCAACGGCAGGATCTATCTGTCGACCAACGGCGACAACATCAACTTCAACACCGATGGTGTTCAGTGGTATGCCTACACCTGGGAGACCTTTACCGTCGATGAGGTCGCCGCGACCTCTCCCACCTGCAGCAACGGCGGTTATACCGACGGTCTCAGCGCGCACTACGAGTCAAACGACAGATATTTTGTCAAAGCAGAAGGCTCGACCGACGGCAACCAAAACGCAGAGCAGGTATCCCTTGATCAGATCACGATTCCCTACTTTGAGTATGAGTATCTGAATGACAATGAAACCATCAGACTCAAAAAGTGCAACAGCGACGACGCGGATATCACCGTCCCCGACGAGATACCGTCGCAGTACTACCCCTCGGACGCTCCCGAAGGCAAGACCTGCACCATCATCGGCGAAGGAGCGTTTGCCGAGAAAAATAATCTGACCGCGGTCACGATCGGCGACAATGTCAACCATATCTCCGGCAACACCGATGCCGGAGCCGGCGCGTTTTCCGAATGCGGCAATCTGCAGTCCGTCACCATCGGCAGCAGCTTTAATTATGCAGGTCAATACTGTTTTTTGAGATGCAATAATTTGACCGATTTCACAACTACGTCAATGGCGCGATTCCCGAACCAAGCCTATTTCAGCGGTCTGCAAGACCTCAGCAACGCGACCATTCACTGTTATCACGGCAGCGGCATTGCCTCTCTTTGTAATGATTTGGATGTCACTTTTGACTATCTGGACGAACCGCCTGCTACCCATACTTATCGTGCGGATTATTGGGATTGGGATAACTTTGACCCAGACCATACCGTCAAAGTTTTCGTAAGCTGTTCTGTGTGCGGCAAAGAGTTCGGCGAAATGGACGCGACGATCGAAGAGGTCGTCGATACAGAACCGGGCTTAGAATACGAAGGTATGGGGTTTTATAAGGCGGTCATCACACTTGACGGTCAGACACTTGAGGATGACGATTACCGCACACACGTGTTCAGTATCCCCAAGCTCGTACCCTACCTGGATGAGAATGGCGAAACGCAGAACGTCAGTGCCGAGCCCATCACCCAAGAAACCCATGAGCTCACCACAGGCTGGTACTGTGTTGAAGGCAACGAGCAATTGTCCGGCAACATTCACCTAACAGGCGACGTTAAGATCATCCTTACGGACGGCTGCGAGCTTGATCTCGGCAACTACTGGCTCGGAGAGGACGTGACGGAAGACACGTCGCTCACCTTCTACCGTCAGAGCGGAGGCACACAGGGCAAGCTGAACGCAGATTCCATCTCCGCTACAAGCCTGACTGTAGTCGGCGGAGACCTGAATGTTAACGACGATGTTTATATCGGAGAGGACTTCACCATGAGCGGTGGCAGGTTCAGCGCAAACGAGATTTGGACTCCAACGGAAAGTACGATTTCGCTTGGCTGGACTGATTTTGAAAACGACTGCTTCCTTGCGAAATATATCAACAGTGACGTTACCCTTGTGAAGCCGTTCAAGGATCAGGACGGCGTGGTATATGACACCGGCGTCTATGACATGACCGCATTTGCAGAAAAGACACTTACCCCTGCCAACGTGCCGATGGGCGCAGAGCTTGAAGGTCATTCCATCAGCCTCGCCGGCGACATCGCCGTTAACTTCTATGTGAAGCTGTCAAACACGGTGGCTGCGAGCGAAAATGCCTATATGCAGTTCGAGGTTCCCAACACAAGCACGGAATACCAACAGCAGACCGTATATGTAAAGGATCTTGACCCCGTTACCGTTAACGGCGAGAAATACTACGTGTTCAAGTGCCGCGTGGCAGCCAAGGACATGACAGAGCCGATACTCGCGACACTGTGGGACGGCTATGAGTCCTGCATGTTCGACCCGTACTCTGTAACAGATTACGCCTATTACCTGCTCAACAACACCGATATCCCTGCATATGCGGCGGCGGAGAGCTTAGTAAGAGCCATGCTCACTTACGGCATGCACGCAAGGGCATACTTTGATAGCACGAAATCCGCATTGGACATTCCCAATGTGATTATACCCGAATACCACGAGTGGGTAAACGCCGACGCCGAAGACATCTACGACGGTATGTCGATCTCGCTCAAGTCGCAGATCACCCTCTCGCTGTTCTTTAAGAGTGAGGACGAGCTGACGCTCACAAGCGACAACCCCCAATATAAAACCGCGCAAGACGGAAACAACTACGTCATCCGTATCCGCAACATCGCGGCAGCTGATTTGGATAAGCCCATCACCGTAGAGGTCAACGGAAGCCCGGCCGTTGCAGCCAGTCCGCTCACCTACTGCTATAAGGTACAGAATTCCCCGGATGAAAAGCTTGCAAACGTGGCAAAGGCGCTCTACGAATATTGGGAAGCGGCTTCTTTATACTTCATGTCGTGACCATAGTGTCAACATAGAGCCAAAAGATGACGGTACCGAATGAATCTGATAAAGGAGTTTTAGGCATGACGAAAGAGGTTTATGAGCGCGTTGATTTGGAGATCATCCAATTCCAAACCGACGACGTGATAACGACCAGCATTCCCTATGAGGAGGACGAGGCTTCGCGCGTTCACTGATAAAACGCATATAAAGAAGCCGCTGTTACTAAAAACTAAAACGTCAAAAAGAGCACATCGGCAGCGATGCGCTCTTTTTTTATGAACAGTCAGAGCAGAAAAGCGCCCCGGCAAACATTGGTCTTGAATGTAAAAAAATTCAAGGTTTTTTTAAGCTTGACGGCGTATGATAAATACAAATCAAGAAGGAGGTAAGCTTTATGAAAAACAAAACCCAAAGAAAACATTTAATATTGATCTCTCTTCTTACGGCGGCAGTATTTACAATAACCGTCAGCGGCTGCGGAAATCAGCAGCAGTCATCCGGATCGGGAGCGGCTGTTTCCGGTTCGGCGGTTGAAGCGACGGCTGATGAGGGAACGACCGCGCAGGCAACAACTGCCGCGGCTTCCAAGCGCTTGGCAGAGAGCGACGTCTCCGTTACCGAAACGATCAGCAACGGCGAGGACGGCGGTCACGCAATTACAGCTGACGGTGAGAGCGCCGATTACAGCCATGTGCTTGTTACCAAAACGGGCGATGCCGATGGTGACGAGGCGGATTTTTACGGCGAGAACGCGGCTGTATTCGCGACAAACGGGGGAACGCTCAACCTGAGTGATATCGTAGTCAAGACCGGCGGAACTCATGCGAACGGCGTGTTCAGCTACGGAGACGGCACTACGGTCAACATTTCCGATTCATACATCAACACCACCGGCAACTGTTCGGGCGGCTTGATGACGACGGGCGGCGGCACAATGAACGCTTCAAACCTGACGATAGAAACCTCGGGCAATTCCTCGGCGGCGATCCGCTCCGACAGAGGAGGCGGTACCGTGAATGTCGACGGCGGCTATTATGCAACAAGCGGCAAGGGCTCTCCCGTTATTTACTCAACCGCCGACATTACGGTAAGCAACGCCGAAATGGTTTCGACCGCTTCTCAGGGCGTCGTTGTGGAGGGCAAGAACTCCGTCACACTCAATAACGCCGATCTGACTGCCGACAACAACACCAAAAACAGCGACAAGTCAAGTTACTATCAGGCGGTAATGATCTATCAGTCGATGTCGGGCGACGCGGCGCAGGGCTTGTCGTCATTTTCCATGAACGGCGGCAGTCTTGTCAATAAAAACGGCGACGTTTTCTTTGTCAATAACACCGCCACCGAAATCAGCCTGAACAACGCCTCGATCACCAACAAAGGCGACGGCGTGTTCCTAAGAGCGGCTGCGGCAGGCTGGGGCAGCGAAGGAAGCAACGGCGGTCAGGTGAATCTCAACGCCTCCGGTCAGACGATCGACGGCGATATGCTGGTGGACAGCATTTCAAAGCTTAATCTTTATCTAAAAGACAATTCCGCTTACACGGGCGCTGTCAATCCCGACGGCGACGGGGGAGAGGTTTATGTCGAAATCGAAAGCGGCTCAACATGGACGCTGACGGCAGATTCCCATATTTCATCCCTTACATGTGATGCGAACGCCGTAAAGCTCAACGGTCACAAGCTTTATGTTGACGGCAAGGAATATTCCGGTGGTACGGCTTCAACGGGTTCGGCTGTTGAAATCACCGTTTCCTCATCCTCCGGCGGTCACGAAGTACCTCCCGACGGCAACAAGCCTGACGGCGAACCGCCCGCAAAACCGGGTTCATAAAGGAAAATGAAATCCCGTACACCGGCAGAATACAATAACAAGGCAGACAGTAAGAAAAGGCTGTCTGCTTTTTTTTATATTTTTTTAAAATTCTTGTTAATTTGTTATGCAGCAGAATTGACTTTTTAATGTAATAAACATATAATAAAACCAATCGGACGGGAAGGAGACGGCTATGAAAAAATTATTGTCGCTGTTTATGATACTTTCGCTTGTGTTCGTTTTTGGCGGATGCTCGTCAGGCGGCGGTCAGGCTGAGGATGATGACAAATGGCTAAGCGTTCAGGCTGATTTTGAAGCGGACGACTATTACTCGCGGCTGGAGCGCTGCGTTAAGCAAATTCGCGAAAAAACGGATTTTGTGCCGGATATCGCGCTTGTGCTGGGCAGCGGACTGGGCGACTACGCCGACAGCGTAAAGGTTGTTGCCGAAATCCCGTACAGCGAAATCGACGGTTTTCCGGTATCGACCGTGTCCGGTCACGACGGCACGCTGATTTTCTGCGAGATCGAGGGCAAAAAGGTTGTTGTAATGAACGGCAGGATTCACTTTTACGAGGGCTATGACATTCACGAGGTCGTGCTGCCGCTGCGCGTTACCCACCTTTTGGGAGCCGAAAAGGTCATTCTTACCAACGCGGTCGGTGCGATCAACGCCGGTTACAGAGTGGGCGACTTTGTAACAAACGTCGATTATATTTCAAGCTTTGTGCTTTCTCCGCTTTTGGGCGAGAATATCGACAAGCTCGGCGACCGCTTTGTCGATATGACGAACGCCTTTGACAAGGATTACAACGCCATAGTTGAAAAGGTAGCCAAGGAAAACAAAATCACCGTTCACAAGGGCGTTATGGTCCAGGTTACGGGACCGCAGTACGAATCGCCGACCGAAATCAAGATGTTCCGCAGCCTCGGCGCCGACACCGTTGGAATGAGCACGGTTGTTGAAACAATCGCCGCAAGACACATGGGCATGCGCGTTTGCTCAATCAGCTGCGTTACAAATATGGCAGCCGGTATTCAGGATAAAATCTCGCATGAGGAAGTAAAAAAATCCTCTGACGATTCCTCAAAGAACTTTGCCGTTCTTGTAAGCGGACTGATTAAAAAGATGAAATAAAGACGCCTTTAACAAAGGAAAAATAGTGTTAATTCGGTATATGAAGGTGATTTTACATTGAAGCGCACGGTATCTTTTTCATTAGTTTTCATCTTGTGTATACTTTCGGCGGCTTTGCTCGCGGGATGCTTTGATGATGAGATTGTGTATTTTGACAGGCTTGACAAATCACAAGCCGCTGACGAGATTTCGTCGGTTGAAAAAAATCTCGGAGTAAGCCTTAGCGGAGGTACGCTTGCGGGCGGTTTTGACAGCCACGGCGGCTTCCACTATGACGGTTTGGAGTATGTCGAGATTTCTCTTTCCGGCGATATTTCCGAAAGCATAAAGCACGCCAAAGGCTGGAGAGCTTTTCCGCTTCCGGACGAAATCAGTCTAATAATATACGGAGGACATTCGGGCGATACCGAATACGCTCCGCAAATTACGGAAGTTAACGGCGATACTCCGCTGATTCCGCAGATAAAAAACGGATATTATTTCTTTTTCGATAAACAAAACGCCGAACAGAACCTTGACCCGTATGATTATTCAAAAACCCTTTCGGGAGTATCCGTAAATTATCTTCTTGCGGTCTATGATTCGGACAGCAAAAAGCTTTACTTTTGCGAGTATGATACGTAAATAATTTAAAAACCGCCGTTTCAGCGTGAACCGAAACGGCGGTTAATGTTAATAAGAATAAATTTGCATCAGGTCAATTTGCGTGGACAAAGTTGATTTGAAGCTGCATCCCAAGTCCGTCCGCAAGACGTTTTAACGTGCGCAGAGAAGGATTTGCCGAACCGTTTTCGAGCTTGCTTATATCGCTGCGGTCTATTCCGGTTCTGTCCGCAAGCTCCTGTTGTGTTAAGTTCTGTTCCTGCCTTGCCTTGATGATCGCGCGCATAACCTGATACTCGGGTTCAAGGCGCTCGTATTCCTTTTTTACATCCTCATTTTGCAGAAGCTGTTGCTTTAATTCGTTAAACGTTCTCATAAAATCACTCCTTTGTGCGCCGCAAATAGTCATCACGGTAAGCTTTTGCCAAACGGATTTGCTCCGTCGGAGTCTTTTGCGTTTTCTTGATAAATCCGTTAGTAAGAATAATTTTTCTGTCCGCAAAGAAAAAATACAAAACCCGTGAAATGTCGCTTCCCTGCTTAATTCTCAGCTCAAAAATTCCGTCATTCAGCGCAGAGGAATAAGGTTCTCTCAGTTCGTAACCGAATTCCGACAGAATGTCGATTTGCCTTAAAACCTTTGCCTGCATTTTAGGTGTTAAGGAAAGTAAAAATTCCGTTACAGGCTCGGTTTTGTCTTGCTTAGCGTAGACGATTATTTCAAAAGCAGCCATTTTTCCTCACTTCCTATTACTATTATAGTGGAATATATCCCACATTGTCAAGTGTAAATTTTACAGTGAGGTATAATACAACAAAACCGCCGTTTCAGCTCAAGCCGAAACGGCGGTTTTTAGCGTTTGCTTTATATGTGAATGTCCGTATTGACGGACAAATTGTATTTAAGGTTTCGCATATTTCTGATTTGCTTTGCGAAACACAAAAACAAACGTCACTGGCTCAAGGTTAAATTTCCTCAATGGCGGACAAATCGGACGCGACGTAATATTTTCTGAGGTCAGACGCGTCATTCTCTTTTTGCAGCTCAAAAAGCCAGCAGTTTTTGCCCATATAGCAATAGCGTCCGCCGTCGCTTACTATACGATAGCCTTTATTCGCTGCCACGGCTTTTTTTACGGCATCTTTTTTTGAAATACCTCCGTAAACCTCGTCCGCGTTGGCAAAGGTCAGCTCGGGCAAAAGCTCGTTGCCGCTGTTGGTTTCGATCGCGGTCGTAATGCTGCCTCCGCATCCCGAAAGCACTGTTCCGAATGACGCCGAAGCGACAAGAGCAAGCGCGATTGCGGCGAATTTTTTCGTGGATTGGTTTGGTTTGTTTTTTGTCCTTTTCATGGCTGTCACTCCCTGTTAAAAATTTACGGATACTCCGTAGCTTTATCGTTAACAGTAGTATAACAGACCAATAGGGACAAAAGCCTGACAATTATGTGTTGGTTTTTTGAAAATATTACATTTTTTTAAGGCAATACCGCATAACTCAGGTGTGCGGATTGCGCAGCAAGATTTTTCGTCAGGTTGTACAAATAAATCAAGGTAAGGCTGACGCCTTGCCGAGATTTAAATCAAGGTAAGGCTGACGCCTTGCCGAGATTTTTTGGGCAAGCTGACGGAATAATATTCAAGCAAGCCGTGCGCCTTGAATTGTGCGGTGTTGCCTTAATATTTTTTGATAAATCAAGCAAAAAATAAGGCGATACCGTGCAGCGTCCGAAATTACGGAACATGCGAGAGGTAAGCAGCGGTATCGCCTTAATAAACTATTTGATTTTCTTTAACGCCGCGTTTAACGGTACCGCGAACAGCGCCGCTGCAACGCATTTTGCCACGTCCACAAGGATGAACGAAGCCGCCACGAGCTTTGCCGAGGTAAGCAGGTCAACCTGCTGGACCACCGAAAACCAGATGATTCCGGGAATGTACACAAGCGGAATCCCCGCAAACACCGCGACGAGTATGTAACGCACGGCTCCGCGCGTCCCGGCGCCGCTGCCCTTTAGCAGGCTTATAAAAAACGAAGCGAAAATAAATCCGATAATAAAGCCGCCCGTTGGCGACGCAAGCGCCGCAAAGCCGCTTTTTCCGCCGGAAAACACCGGCAGCCCCGCAATGCCGAGCAGGGTGTACAGCAGCTGGGCGATCAGCGCGTGAACGGGGTTTAAAATAAGCGCGACCAGCACCACGATCATCACCTGCAACGTGATCGGAAAATTGTCAACAATTAATTCAAAGCGGGTTTACAATAAATGTGGTTGAAAATAACCGTCCTTTGTGTTATAATATATAAACAGGATAAATATATTCTAAGGGGAAACGATAATGAAAAAATGTGACTTCTGCGCAAAGGAAATTTCTTACGACAAAATGTATTGCTGTGACGAATGCGAAAAACAAACAAAGCTTTTTTATGAGCGTTCGGCGCGGTTTGCAAAGCCCTTTTCAATGATCAACATTGTGTGTCTGTTTGGAATAATGGGCGGAATGTTTATTTTTCCTATGTCAAAGCCCTTCGGCGCCGGACTTTCCATAACCTGCTGCGCGGTGCTTGGAATAATGCTGCTTTTGCTGCCGTTTCCGACCGAAAGCATGATAAAAAAGTTTAAGGTTCAAAAGGCGGTCGGGATCACCCGTTTGGTCGGTGTGGGAATGATGTTTCTCGGACTGATGATTGCAGGTCTTTTGATGATTTTCTTAAGTTGATTTGAATATTTTAAAATTTTTCGCCGAAACTAATATCATCATTCATAAGGAGGATCAGGAATGCTTGATAAAATAGCTTTGGCGATTTTGATTATCGGCGGCCTTAACTGGGGCAGCGTCGGTATTTTTCAGTTCGACCTCGTGGCGTTTATCTTCGGCGGTCAGTCGGGAATTGTCAGCAGAATCATTTATATCCTTGTCGGCCTTGCGGCTGTTTGGTGTGTGACACTGCTTTTCCGCGACACCCGCGAAACCATGCTCAGCGACCGCAACCACGAAGTTATCGGCAGCTGAATATAACAAAAAACGGGGCAGACTCAAAGGTAAGTCTGTCCCGTAAATTATTCTGTAAGCGATGGAAAATCAAAGTGCCTCAACGATTTCCTTTGTGTCGCGCGCGATAACCATTTCCTCGTCGGTGGCAATAAGCTCAACCCTGATCTTTGAATCGTCGGATGTAAGCCTGCCCTGTTTGCCGTGGATTGTGTTGTTATTAAGCTCTTTGTCAAGCTTAACGCCGATGCACTCAAGGTAGTTGCAAACGCCTTCGCGCAGGCAAGGCTGGTTTTCGCCGAGTCCGGCGGTAAATACGATTGCGTCGCAGCCGCCAAGCGATACATAAAAGCTGCCGATGTACTGCGCGATCTGATAATAGAGCATTTCGTGAGCGAGCTTTGCTCTGTGGTTGCCCTCTTTTTCGGCGGCGGTAACATCGCGGTCGTCAGACGAAACGCCCGAAACGCCCAAAAGTCCTGACTTTTTGTTGAGGATATCGGAAACCTCGGCAAAGGTCAAGCCCTCTTTTTCGCCGATAAATGTAACGACCGACGGGTCGAGCGAGCCCGAGCGTGTGCCCATCATAAAGCCGCCGAGCGGAGTAAGTCCCATTGTGGTGTCAATAACCTTGCCGCCGTTAACCGCGGTGACAGACGAGCCGTTGCCGATGTGGCAGGTGATGATCTTGAGCTCTTCGATCGGCTTGCCCATGATCTCAGCCATTTTTGCGCTTACATAGCGGTGCGATGTGCCGTGGAAGCCGTATTTTCTTACGCCGAGCTTCTCGTAATACTCATAGGGAATGGCGTACATATATGCTTTTTCGGGCATTGTCTGGTGGAACGCGGTGTCAAAAACGGCAACCTGGGGAACGTCTTTAAGAGGAGAAAGCTCCTTTATCTTTTCAAGAACTACGTCGTCAATAAGCACGCTGCGGTCAAAGTAAGCGCCGCCCTGTACAACGCGGTGACCGATTGCGGTTACCTCGCTCAGGTCCTTGATTGCTCCGTATTCGGGATCAAGAATAGCGTTTTTAACAGCCTCAAAAGCCTGTGTGTGGTTCTTCATTTCGGTTTGACGCTCAATTTTTTGACCGTCGTTTGTCTTAAAGCCGATGAACGCTCCGTCTGTGCCTATTCTTTCACAGTTTCCCTTCGCAAGAACGCTTTCGTCTGTCATGTCGATAAGCTGATATTTCAGCGAAGAGCTTCCTGCGTTGATAA
>CADAYK010000066.1 GCA_902792105.1 uncultured Ruminococcus sp. | reverse complement strand
TTGGCTCACAGATTGTTTCGAGCTTTGTTGTTCCGATAGTTTTCCTTATTATCAATATTGTTTATTTCGGAAAACGCAAGGATATTTTTGTAAATTAAAGGAAAAAGGTTGGCATAAGCTCAAAGCAAGCAATGCCAACCTGTTTTTTATTATACTATAGTTCCTCCGCCCACAACATAATCACCGCTGTAAAGAACGACTGCCTGTCCCTTTGAGATTGCCCTTTGCGGCTCGTCAAACAGTACATGGATCGTGTTTTCATCAAGCTGTGTTACCGTGGCGGGCTGTTCACTTTGGTTGTAACGTACACGCGCCTTTACGCGCATCGGTTCCCTTATTTCGGATACCGTTATTAAGTTGATGTCCTTAGCGATCAGCTCACGCGTAAACAGGGCTTCGTTTTTGCAGAGCACAACCTTGTTTTCCGCAAGGTTTTTCTCCTTTACATACATCGGGAACGGCAGTGCAAGCCCCAAGCCCTTGCGCTGACCTACGGTATAGCGTATGATGCCCTTGTGTTCCCCAAGCACCTTGCCGTTTTCGTCAACAAAGTCTCCGTTGGGATAGGTTTTGCCGGTGTAGTGCTCTATAAAAGCGGCATAATCGCCGTCGGGAACGAAGCAAATGTCCTGACTGTCGTGCTTGGCGGCGTTTATCAGGCCGAGCTTTTCCGCAAGTGCTCTTACCTCATCCTTTGTCATGCCGCCCAGCGGAAAATACGTTTTTTTCAGCTGAGCCTGTGTAAGCGAATAAAGTACATAGCTTTGGTCTTTGGTTAGATCCGCCGCCTTTTTAAGCAGGTATCTTCCGCTTGCTTCGTTATATTCCACCGATGCGTAATGACCGGTCACCACTTTGTCAAAATCCAGCTCCTCGGCGCGGCGCATCAGCTTTTCAAATTTTATGTAGCGGTTGCAGTCAATGCACGGATTCGGAGTTCTGCCCTGTTCGTAGGCGTCTATAAAGCGCGTGATAACATTTTCCTTAAAGCTGTCTTTAAAGTTGTAGACGTAGTACGGGATGCCTATGTTGCGGCAAACCTGACGCGCGTCTTCAATGTCGTCAAGAGAACAGCAGGATTTTTCCTTTGGTTCGGCAATATCGTCGTTATCGAACAGCTTTAGTGTTATTCCGGTGCAGTCAAAGCCCTGCTCTTTGCACAAGTACGCGGCTATTGAGCTGTCGACTCCTCCGCTCATTGCTATTAATGCTTTTTTATTCTCCAAGTCGGATCATCTCGTCAATACATTTTTTTGCTTCGGTAATTGTTTTGCTGTCGAGCAGGATTTCCTCTCCGCCTTTGCCGCACAGACAGTTGTATACGTCGACAAGGGTTGTCGATTTCATGTTGGGGCAAATGAGCTTCAGCGAGAGAATATGGAAGGTTTTATCGGGGCACATATACTGCAAATGCTCGGCGATACTTATTTCGGTGCCGATAATGAATTCCTTTTTATCCGACTTTACCGCGTAGTCCATAATTCCCGAGGTTGAGCCGATGTAGTCTGCAAGCGCGCAAACCTCGGGCACACATTCGGGATGAACCAGAAGCTCCGCTTCGGGGTACTTTTCCTGCATTGCCTTTACTTCTTCGGGATTGACGCAGGCGTGAATCGGACAGCCGCCGTTTAAAAGCTTAATATTTTTGTCGGGGCACTGCTTTGCTACATATGCTCCGAGGTTGCAGTCCGGGATAAAAAGAATGTCCTTGTTTTCAATATTATTTACGATTTTTACCGCCGATGAGCTTGTTACGCAAACGTCGCAGATAGTCTTTAAATCCGCCGTTGTATTTATGTATGCCACAACCGTGTGGTTTGGATAATTTTCCTTAACTTGGGAAATGAGCTGTTTGTCCATTTGGTCTGCCATGGCGCAGCCCGCGATCGGCTGAGCGAGGTAAACATTTTTATCGGGCGACAAAATCTTGCAGGTTTCCGCCATAAAACGGACTCCGCACATTAAAATGTTCTTGTTGCCGACCTTGGAAGCGTCTACGCTGAGCTTGTAGCTGTCGCCGGTAAAATCGGCTATTTCACATATTTCACGCGCGACATAGCTGTGCGCCAAAACGCAAACGTCATTTTGTTTTTTTAATTCTAAGATTTTTTGTTGAAGTTCTGAAACGTTCATATCAAAAATCCTTTCTGTTTTATTTTAATCAATTATACAATTTTTAGCTTGTATTTTCAATAGAAACCGACCTGTATACTATGTATTTGTATAGTTTGACAATAAATTGCATTTTTTTCTGGTAGTTTTTACAATAATATAAAATAAAAATAACTCTTTACAAATTGAAATAAATATGTTATAATTTTATCACAAATTTAGTTTTATCTTTTCTATAAATAGTTTTAGGAGGAATGATTCCCATGAAAAAGTTGATTGTAGCTTTAGCTGCCGCAATGTTAATGATCTTTTCGGTAGTACCTGCTTTTGCGACTAATGTTAAGAGCCCTGTTGCGACAAGTCCGTGCAAGCCTGTTACTAAAGAATGCATAGCACCCAAAACAGGCATTGATAACACCATGCTCTATGTTATCATCGGCTTATCCGCACTTGCTTGCGGTACTTCTGCAGTGGCGCTTGTTAAAACTTCTAAGACTTCCAAGAAATAATATTTGAAGCAGAAGCCTCTGTTATGCAGAGGCTTTTTTTGTTGATTTATCTTTTTGCTGAAATTTTACGGAGGTGAAGGTTATGAAAAGAAAGAAAAATGTGGTGCTTATTTCTATACTGGTTGTTTCCGCGCTTGTTCTTGTCGGCGCGATAGGTTACCTTATTTTTGAGATGGTCAATATTATGAACGCCAAGGATGAAAATGACGCGCTGGCTGCTTCGTTTGCCGGAAATTTAGACGAGGATTATACCGGACATTTGCCCAACAACGGTCCCACCACTCCCGAGCAGATCGATCACACTGTCGCGGAAAGGGTGACCAATATTGATAATCCGGTTTCGTTTGAAGAGCTTAGGGCGATTAACCCCGATGTTTACGGATGGATTTATATTCCCGACACAAACATCAACTATCCTATTCTTCAGAGCCCGGATGACGATAATTTTTATTTGTCGCATAACGTATATAAAAGCTACAGCTTCCCGGGCGCGATTTATTCGCAGAAGTCATACAACAAGACAGACTGGTCTGACAGGGTGACTGTGCTTTACGGTCACAATATGGCAAGCGGAGCTATGTTTGCCAATCTTCATAATTTTGAGAACAAGTCGTTTTTCGATTCTCATCCGTATATATATATTTACGGAGAGAAAAGAAAGCTGGTTTATCAGGTCGTTTCCGCGTATTCATATGATGATATACATATTCTTAATTCATATGATTTCAGTGATGATAAAGTGTATAAGAGTTGGCTTGAAGACGCCAAAAACCCGCACTCCATGAACAGTCTTGTCAGAAGCGGTATAGAATTGGATTTAAAGAGCAAAATGTTGGTATTAAGCACATGTCCTAACAACAGTTCCGGACGCTTTCTTGTACAGGGGGTTCTTGTAAAAGATGAGCAAACCAAGTAATAATGAATTTGAAAACGAAAAAGAAACAAAAGACATTACAGAGGGGATTTATTTAGAGGGAGAAAGGACTCCCGTTGAGCATGAAGCCGCAGATGAAAACACAGTTACAGAGGGTATATACTTAAAGGGCGAGAGAAGTGTTGTAGAGCGCGATCCCGTACCCGAGCAGCCACTTCCCGAAATAGTCCGCTCGACCCGCAGCAGTTCGTTTGACAAACGCAAGCACAGATCATCTCGCGGAAGCTCTTCGCACCATGAAGACAGCGCACTTTACGAGGGCGGGAAGAAAACAGTAGAGCGCGATCCCGTGCCCGAGCAGCCTCTTCCCGAAATAGTGCGTTCGACCCGCAGCAGTTCGTTTGACAAACGCAAGCACAGATCATCTCACGGAAGCTCTTTGAACCATGAAGACAGAGTTCTTTATGAGGGCGGAAAGAAAACCGTGGAACGCGATCCTGTTTCTGTCAAGGATGAGGCGAGCGACTATATTTTCCTTAATCCGAGGCGAAGAAAACATCATCACCACAGCAGTTCGTCTCATCATCACAGCAGTTCATCCGGTTCATCACACCATCACAGCAGTTCGCTTGTTTCATCAACCCGCAGCAGTTCGCATCACCACCACCATCACCATCATCACAGATGGAAAAATATGGAAAAATGGAAAAAAGTGCTGATTATTATCGTTAGCGTTTTGCTTGCCGTTACTATTTTATTGTTAGGAACACTTATGATTCTTATCATAAACGGAAAAGGCGATCTGTTTACGGATAAATATAACATAACGGGACCGCAGGGCGCGGAGATAGCCGACGACGGACGCGAAGTGTATTATAACGGACATAAGTACAGGCTTAACGAGAGCGTCACTAATTTGCTTTTGATGGGTGTGGACAAGGAGAACATTGATGAAAAAGCAGAAAACGGAATGCAGGGACAGGCTGACGTAATCGTTGTGATGGCATATGATACCAAAAACAAAAGGATTACTCTGATCAACATTCCGCGTGACCTTATGACTGATGTTCCGATGTACACCGCGAGAGGAGAATATACAAAAACCGAAAAGCAGCAGATTTGTCTTGCCTATGCCTATGGCGACGGTAAGGACAGAAGCTGTGAAAATGTGGTAAACGTGGTTCAAAGACTCTTTTACAATATGCCGGTAAAAACCTATTTCGCTTTGGATTTGGACGGAATAGTGGCTCTTAACGACAGCATAGGAGGAGTTGACGTTGTTTCTCCGGAAACGATCGATATGTTTGTTAAAGGACAAAACTATCATCTTCTTGGCGATTCGGCGGAAAGCTTTGTAAGATCAAGAAGACACGATACCGCGGAAGCAAACCTTTTGCGTAATGAACGCCAAAAGACTTACGCAAATTCGTTTATGAATGAAATGCTTTATAAAACCAAGAGAAATATTTCGACTCCGGTAAATGTGTTTAACGCTTCGTCGCCGTATTCGGCAACGAATCTTAACGCCGGAAAGGTTTCTTACCTTGCCAAGGAAATGGTAATGGGCGGAACGCCGGTAAGAGAAAGCGTATCGATTGAAGGTACCACTACACTTAACGGAAACCATGCCGAATTTAAATTGAAGGAAAAAGAATTTTACGAGCTTTTCCTCAGAGTTTATTACGAAATGGTCAGTTAACACAAAGGCTGTTGCGGATGCAACAGCCTTTTATAGTGTAACCTGATCGAATTCATACAGCGCCTCGTTGACCTGAAAAATATCATAAATTCCGTTTTGGATACAGTATTCAATAATAATATCAAACTTGCTGCTGTGAGAAAGTGCGAAGCCGGCTTTTCCCAGCAGCTCTTTAGTTTCGTCAAGACTAAGCTCAAGGGCAAGGGCGAACGCTACGGCGGTTGCCTTGCTCGGCTTATAGTTTGGCTGACTTCTGATCTTCGAGAAAAGCTTGCGGTCGCGTCCTGCCTTTTTGTAGCATTGCGCGTCGCTCATATTTTTTTCGTCGATTTTGCGGAATAGCATTTCGGAAAAGCTTTCGTCAATGGTTTTCAGCACATCGACGAGTGACGAAGGAGCTTTGCATACAGCGGACTGATATGCAAAATCTTCTTTATCCGTCTGTATAGGAGCTGCTCCGCATTCATACGGTTTTGGCGCGGATTTCCTCTGTGAAAATGAAGTGCTTGCTTTGTTCGCTGCCGGTAAGGGGATTTTCGCGGTCGCTTCTTCAAAGACAGCGGCGTCTGCCTGTTCTGCGCTTACGGAATCAATGTAACACTTTAAGTCCGTTAAAACCGCGGCGTCAAGATTTTTGCGCTTCTTAATAAAAAACATGATCTACCTCAAATGACCGCAGGGCTTGGAAAAACCAAACCCTGCGTTTTGCATAATTATTGTAACGCGGCAATGGCGGCTTCAATCAGCGCAATTTGTTCGCGTTCTTTTTCAGCCTGACCTTTTACCTTTTCAATTACGGCGGCAGGAGCTTTTGATACAAAGCCCTGATTGTTCAGCTTGCCTTCGCTTTGAGCAAGCCTTTTTTGAACCTGAGCAAGCTCCTTGTTAAGGCGGGCAAGCTCGGCTTCCCTGTCAACAAGCTCTTCCATCGGGATATAGATTTTGGCGTCGGCTGTAACAACCGTGACCGCTCCTTCAATATCGAAGCTGCCTGCAACCTCAACCTCGCTTGCAGAGGCAAGCTTAATGATAAATGCCGAGCCGTCCTCGAAGGTCTTGGGGAATTTTGTTGCTATGTAAACCTTTGCCTTGCGCGAAGGCGGAACGTTCATTTCGCTTCTGCGGTTGCGTATTGCGCGGATAGCGTCCATAACACGGCGCATTTCGGCGGCAGCCTCGGGGAAGTCAAGCTCGGGGCGGAAGCCCGGATAATCGCAGAGCATAACGGTTTCGCCCTCGTGGGGAATGGTCTGCCAGATTTCCTCGGTAATATAGGGCATAAACGGGTGAAGCAGGCGGAGAATTTGGTCGAGTACATAAAGCAGAACCTGACGCGCGTTTTGCGCATCCTCGCCGTCGCTTTGCAGTCTTGCCTTTACAAGCTCGATGTACCAGTCGCAGTAGCAGTCCCAAATGAATTCGTAAACCTTTTGAACCGCGATGCCGAGCTCGAATTTATCGAGGTTTTCGTTTACCTCGCGTGCAACCGTGTTAAGAGTTGATAAAATCCACTTATCCTCGGTGGTGAGCGAAGCGGGAATTTCGTTTTTAACATCGTGATCGTCGATGTTCATATGAACATAACGCGACGCGTTCCAAAGCTTGTTCGCAAAGTTGGAGCAAGCCTCAATTCTCTTTTCGGAAAAACGGATGTCGTTGCCCGGTGAGTTGCCGGTCACAAGCAGAAATCTGAGCGCGTCGGCGCCGTACTTTTCGATAACCTCAAGCGGATCAACGCCGTTGCCGAGCGATTTTGACATCTTTCTGCCCAGCTCGTCGCGTACGATTCCGTGAATGAAAACGGTGTCGAACGGAGCCTTGCCTGTGTGTTCAATGGCGGAGAAAATCATTCTCGCAACCCAGAAGAAGATAATATCATAACCCGTAACCAAAGTAGAGGTGGGGTAGAAGTACTTTAATTCTTCGGTGTTATTCGGCCAGCCGAGAGTTGAAAACGGCCAGAGCGCGGAGCTGAACCAGGTGTCGAGGGTGTCGTTGTCCTGGGTAAGATGTGTGCAGCCGCAGTGAGAGCATTTTCCGGGCATTTCCTTGGCGACGGTGACCTCGCCGCACTCATCGCAGTAAAACGCGGGGATCCTGTGTCCCCACCAGAGCTGACGGGAAATACACCAGTCCTTGATGTTTTCCATCCAGTGGAAATATATTTTTTCAAAACGTTCGGGAATAAACTTTGTTTCGCCGTCCTTGACCGCCTTTATAGCAGGCTTTGCAAGCGGCTCCATCTTAACGAACCACTGCTTGCTTACCATAGGCTCAATTGTTGTATGGCAGCGGTAGCAGGTGCCTACGTCATGAGTGTGGGGCTTGACAGCTTTTAAAATGCCGAGCGCTTCCAAATCGGCTACAACAGCCTCTCTTGCCTCGGCTGTGGTCATGCCGGCGTATTTTCCGCAGTCAAGAACCTCGGGCTCGTTTTCGGCGAGGTTGCCTTTTGCCTTAAGTTCTTCATACTTCGCTACATCTTCGGCACCGGTCATATGACCGTCATAGGTAAATACGCGCACAATGGGAAGCTTGCAGCGCTGACCGACCTCGTAGTCATTGGGGTCGTGCGCCGGGGTGATCTTAACGACGCCGGTGCCCTTTTCCATGTCGGCGTGATCGTCGCAAACAATCGGGATCTCTTTATTAACAAGCGGTAAAATTACATGGCAGCCGTGAAGGTGCTTGTAACGCTCGTCGTCCTTGTTAATGGCAACGGCGGTATCGCCGAGCATTGTTTCGGGACGGGTTGTGGCGATTTCGAGCATTTCGCCCGTTTCCTTTACCTTGTAAAGAATGTGCCAGAAATGTCCCTGCTGTTCCTCGTATTCAACCTCGGCGTCCGAGATTGAGGTGTTGCAGTGCGGACACCAGTTTACCATGCGGTTGCCGCGGTAGATTTTTCCTTCGTTATAAAGCTTTACAAAAACCTCCTTGACTGCGTCGGAGCAGCCCTCGTCCATGGTAAAGCGCTCGCGTTCCCAGTCGCAGCTTACGCCAAGCTTGCGCAGCTGACGGGTGATTCTTCCGCCGTATTCGCGTTTCCACTCCCAAGCGCGTTCAAGGAACTTTTCACGTCCCAGATCGTCCTTGGATATGCCTTCCTTGCGCATTGCCTCAACGATTTTTGCCTCTGTGGCAATAGATGCATGGTCGGTGCCGGGCAGCCAAAGCGCGCTGTAGCCGGACATTCTTTTCCAGCGGATCAAAATGTCCTGAAGGGTTTCGTCAAGTGCGTGACCGATATGCAGCTGACCTGTGATATTGGGCGGCGGCATAACAATTGTATACGGCTTTTTATCTTTGTCAATTTCGGCGTGAAAGTAATTTCCTTTCATCCAGAAATCGTAAATTTTGTCCTCGAATTCGGACGGCTTATAGGCTTTTGCAAGCTCCTTTGCCATAAAATCGCTCCTTTACTAACTGATTAACATACCTTTTTATTATCTCACCGAATATGGTTTTTGTCAATACTTTTAGAGCCTGTCTTTTTGGCACATCCTGATCACGTATGTAAGACGGGCTTAGGGCAACACCGCACAATTCAAGGCGCACGGCTTGCTTGAATATTATTCCGTCAGCTTGCCCAAAAAATCTCGGCAAGGCGTCAGCCTTACCTTGATTTAT
>CADAYK010000065.1:3692-12522 GCA_902792105.1 uncultured Ruminococcus sp. | reverse complement strand
CCGATTTACAGTATCAACTGGAATCTGCGGTATGACCGTAATAATCAGACCTACCGTATGTTGGTGTCGATTTGTTATTTGGTTTTGAAGGGCTTGCTGCAAACACAGTCGGATGGCACGTCAAAGTTGATGGACTTTCTCGACGAACAGCGTATGCACCGCCTGTATGAGAAGTTTATTTTGGAATACTTCCGCAAGGAGCACCCGGAACTGACCGTCGGCGCTCCACAAATCCCGTGGCAGCTCGACGACGATTTCAGCGATATGCTGCCGGTTATGAAGTCGGATATCGTGCTCGAAAAGGATGATAACATTCTGATTATAGACGCAAAATACTACGCCCATACCACACAACAGCGGTTTAATAAAGCAACAGTCCATTCGGCAAACCTGTATCAGATTTTTACCTACGTTAAGAACAAGCAAGAAGAGCTGAAAGACAGGCAAGTCACCGTTTCGGGAATGTTGCTCTACGCCAAAACAGACGAACAAATTGTCCCCGACAACACCTATCAAATGAGCGGCAATAAGATAAGTGTCAAAACGCTGGATTTAAATTGTGGATTTGATAAGATTCGGGAGCAGTTGGATATGTTTATCATTTTGTAAATGTTATAGCGCGAGTAATGTAAGTTAATTGTAAGAGAAGTTATCTCACAGATAGATCTCAATTTTAAGTAGATTAATTAAGATATTTCTGTTAACTTATTCTCGGCAATAAGAAAGGCGGCTCGGTGAGCCGCCTTAAATGCTTTTAACTGTTATATCTGTTATATTACTTTATTGATAAACCGCTGGATCGAGGTCGCGTCGGTAATATCGACTCTGCCGTCGCGGTTATAGTCAGCCGCTCTGAGGGCTTTGCCGGACAAAGTATTAATGTTGGCGATGTGCTTCTGGATAGCGGTAACGTCGTTGATGTTTACATTACCGTCAAGGTTTACGTCGCCCTGAATATAACTGTCGTCTTTTACCGCTACGGCTTTGATAACAAAGGAGCCGCCGAGGCTGTCGTTGTTGTTTATCGCGTACCAGTCCATAACGTCCTGAATGCCGCTGCCGTAGGAAATGTAGCTTTGTCCCTTAACGGATTCGTTGATGAAAACATAATCGGAGCTTGCGGTTACAAGCCACTCGTCAACGCCGAGGGTGGATTTGCCGCCTGCTTTTGAGGCGTCAAGCTCAACAGCGATCGAGCCGCTTTTGTGCGGAACCGCGAAGTCCGGAATATCGTCGCAGATATATCCTGCATAGTCAACCTTTCCCGACGAAAGCTTTGTCCATTTTGATTTGTCGGACATGGGCTTGCCGTTTGCGTCGGGCACAAAGTACAGCGCATAGTCCGCGTCCTTAGCCTCGGTTTTGAATATGATTTTGTCGAGGGTGAAAAACTCGTCGGTAAAATCGTAGTGATTAAAATATGTGATTTTATCGCTGTCTACATAGTCAAACTCATAAGTCGCGCCGTAAATTTCATTTTGCAGAAGCTTTTTGCCGCTGTTGATCTCCTCAAAGCTTTCAATCGCAAAGGAGGGCTTGTAGCGGCTGTGGAGCAGAAATTTGTCCTCGTAGGAAATCCAAAAGTAACCGCCGAGCGAATTGTTGTTGCCCCAGCTGTTCTTTACCAGCCATGCTCCGTTGCCTTTGGGAGCCTTGCCTGTCTTGCTTGTAGAAAATTTTCCGGCAGGGTAATTGTCGTCCCAGCCTACAAGCTCAACAGCGTGCCCCTGATAGGTACCGTCATAATCTTCGGGCATATAGTACGAGAGGATGTCGGTGCTGAAGCAGTATGCTGACTGTGCGTAGGAGGTGTAAATTCCTCCGTGCTTAATGATTTGACGCTTGATCTCGTCGGGATCGTCCTTGTACAAAAACCGCGCTGACGTAGCGCCGTAGCGCGCAAGGTTTTGCGGAGCCTCGTCGCCAAAGGTCAGCTTGGTTAAATCTATGCCTTCAAGGTCGCTTTGAAGCACTCCGCCCTGCCACGACATAATATATCCGAGAGCGCACGAACCGTAGCCGGTGCCGGCTGTCGTGCGTATCCAGCCCTTGTTGTTGGAACGCGTTGTCGCCCACAGATTAAGGTGGTCGGTGGACATATTGCCGGTTTGGATTCCTGCGCTTAGCAGCGTGGACTCAAACGTTGCCATTGAGGCATATGCCCAGCAGTCGTTGTTTTTCTGGGCTTTGACCTCGGTAACATACCCCTTTTCCACCGAGCTGTAGCTTTCGGGAAGAGTATCGCCCTGCGCAGCGTCACCCGTTGCCGCACCTGCCGTCACTGCTGCCGAGAAAACAAGCGCTCCCGAAAGCAAAAACGACGACAAATATTTAACTGCTTTTTTCTTCATATATTTATCATAACCTTTCATAACCGGTATTATTAAGCACATTATAACAAAAGAATTTTATAAAGTAAAGAATAAAGTTTTACATTTCCAAAATAATATAAGTGCCGGATAAAATACTGAGTAAAGAAAGGTGATCGTTAAATGCAAATGAGAACAGACTTGGCGATAGAGGCGCGTGAGATCGCCGGCGAAAGCATAAGCGGAGTTGATTTTGAGGAGTACAGACGCGGAGGAATGAAGCTTTCGCGCCTGACGGTAAAAAGCGAGCGCGCAAAACAGGCGCTGGGCAAGGATCCGGGAACCTACATCACGGTTGAGCTACCTTCGCTGACCGACAACTTCACCGACGCCGACGAGAGGATACAAATTATAGGAACAGAGATCCGCAGGCTTTTACCGGTCAACGGGCTGCTGCTTGTGGCAGGCTTGGGAAACATGGACATCACGCCCGATTCGCTCGGACCTAAAACAGGGCAGAAGGTGCTTGCCACACGGCACATACCCGACGAGGCAGCGCGCTCTGCCGGTCTTGACGGACTGCGTCCTGTGGCGGTGGTGCAAACAGGCGTAACAGGTCAAACCGGAATAGAAACCGGGGAATATCTGCTCAGCATCGTCAGGGCGGTAAAGCCCGGAGCGGTGATCGCAATCGACGCGCTTGCGTCGCGCAGGCTCGAACGCCTCGGCAGGACTCTGCAAATCAGCGACGCGGGATTGTCGCCGGGCGCGGGGGTAGGCAGCCACAGAACAAAAATATGCCGCGAAACCATGGGTGTGCCCGTGATCTCGGTCGGAGTGCCTACGGTTGTGGATGTGCAGACGCTCGCCGGTGATTTGCTCGGCAACCGCTTTTATTTTCAGGACGCGTCGTCCCTTGAACCGGACGGAAGGCAGATGATCGTGACTCCGCGCGAGATCGACCTGCTTACCGAAAGAGCCTCGCGGCTGATCGCCTTCGCCCTCAATGCCGCCATTCAGGACAAATTCCGGCTGAGCGAGCTTGTGTCGCTTATGTAATAAAATCCGCCGCCTGTTCATATAAATATCAGGAGCAGGTGATTTGTTTGAAAAATGCGGGAAAATTCTTAAAACGAATAAAAACAGCTTTTGCGCTTATGCTTGCGGCGCTGGCAGTGTTTTGCCTTTTTACAAGACTGCCTCAGGCGTTCTCAAACGGTGACGACGCGGCGCTGGCAGCCGCCGCCTTCACGCTCACCGACGGGAAATACCGTGTTGAGGCAGGAACCGACGCTCCGCAAAGCAGTACGCCGTTAAAGAAAGAGGAGGTCAAGCCTGCCGCCAATATGATACGGAACGAAACGCCGCAGCGCGACAAGAGCGAATACTACGATTCTTACGCAAGCCATGACGGCGAGGCGGTTTACAGCGTAGGCGAAAAGACGATAACGAACGACGGAACATATGTGGGCAACTTCTTTATCAAGAACAGAACGGGGCTTGACCTTGACTTTGAAAGCATACTGAAAGCGCCGCTTACCTTCAGCGTAAAAAAGAACTCAAAAACTCCGCAGGTGTTGATCTACCACACCCACACCGGCGAGGCGTATCTTGACGAAAGCGTTGACTATTATTATGAAAGCTACTATTCACGCACCCGCAGTGAAGCCTTTAACGTTGTGGCGGTGGGCAATAAAATAACCCGGGTTCTGCAAAACCGCGGAATAAACACCCTGCACGACAAAACCGTTCACGATTCAACCTACGACGGTTCATACGACAGAAGCGCCCAAACCGTGAACGCCGACCGCGGCAGGTACAGCGAAATCAGCGTTGTGCTCGACATTCACCGCGACGCTCTCGGAACAGACGACAACAAGGTAAAGACGGTTTTTGACCACGACGGAAAAAAGGCGGCTCAGATCATGATCCTTGCCGGCTGCGATCCCGGAAACGAGCGCGGGTTCCAAAGCTGGCAGAACAACCTCAGCTTCGCGCTCAAGCTGCAGCACAAGGCTGAAGAGCTTTATCCCGGAATGACGCGTCCGTTAAGCTTCGGTTACTTCGCCTACAACGAGTACATATGCGACGGTTCGCTTCTGATAGAGGTGGGTACAGACGCCAATTCGATCGACGAGGTCGAGACCACCGGCGAGCTGCTCGGCGAGGTGCTTGCGCAGGTGTTGCTGTGACGCGGCAAAAAAATTGCCGAATGCTATTGAAATAACGAGCTTTATTTGTTATAATCAATATATATGTGCATATGCCAAACCATTGCGTCATAAGGATGTTCATTATGAAGATGAAAAAAATAAGCTGCTTTCTGTTCGCCGTGCTTTTGGGGGCAGTAATAATGTCGCTTTCCGCCGGTACTGCTTTTGCCGAAAGCGAAATAATGGAGGAGCCTGAGATCGTGGAACCTCAGACCAACCCCGAGTACACCGAACCCGTGTATACCGAACCCGAGTACACCGAGCCTGTGTATACCGAACCGCAGACCGAAACCGAGCCTGAACCTCAAACCGAGCCCGAGATCCAAACCGAGGCGCCGACCGAATATGTCGCGCCCGAAACCGAGTACAACGGCGGCGGTCTGATTGAAAATTTCACCTACAGCCAGCAGCCTACCGAGTTTTTTGAGCCTCCCACGCTGCCCAAAACGATCAGCAAAAAGACCTACTCAACCAACTACACCGCAGGAATAGTGTCGTGGATCTGCGTCGGAATAGGCGTTATCGTTGTGGCTGCCGTGCTGATAAGCACCAAGGTCAGCGGCAGGGGAAGAACAGGCAGAATATGATACCGAAAATCGGAAACGTAAAGCTTGCGTCGCGCGCGCTGCTTGCGCCAATGGCAGGCCTGACCGACCGCGCCTACCGCGAATTGTGTGTGGAAAACGGCGCGGCTTACTGCGTAAGCGAAATGGTCAGCTCAAAGGCTCTTTCCTTTAAAAGCAAAAAGAGCGAGGAGCTAATGGAGATTTCCGGCGCCGAACGGCCCTGCGGCATACAGATTTTCGGCGATGAACCAAAGTGCATGGCTGAGGCTGCCGAGCGCGCCGCCGAAAACCGTCCCGACATAATCGACATAAACATGGGCTGCCCGGCGCCGAAGATAAGCGGCAACGGCAGCGGCTGCGCTTTAATGAAGGATCCGCAGCTTTGCGGCGAGATCGTTCGGGCTGTGGTCAAAGTAAGCCCCGTGCCCGTCACCGTTAAAATCCGCAAGGGCTGGGATGACAACACCGTCAATGCCGTTGAGGTGGCAAAAATCTGCGAGCAGGCAGGCGCGGCGGCAATCACCGTTCACGGCAGAACAAGACAGCAGTACTACAAGCCGCCTGTAGATTATGATATTATAAAACAGGTCAACAACGCCGTTAACATTCCCGTGATCGCTAACGGCGACATCGACAGCGCTCAAAAAGCCAAAGAGGTTATGGAGCTCACCGGCTGCGGTCTTGTTATGGTCGGCAGGGCGAGCATGGGCAATCCGTGGATCTTCGGTCAGATAAATTCTTACCTTGAAAATCCCGAAGCTCCGATCGAATATCCTTCGCTTGAACTGCGGCTTGACACAATGGTGGCTCAGGTTGAAAAAATGGTGCTTTACAAGGGCGAATATATAGCCATACGCCAGGCGCGCAAGCTTGTCGCGGGCTACCTTAAGGGAATAAGGGGAGCCGCGGCGCTGAGGAACGAGGCAGGAAAAATGGAAACCCTCGACGATTTAAAGCGCCTGAGATACAAAATAGTTTAACAGCGAAAACGTCAGGAACGTTTTCATCAGATATATTAAAGGGCGGGCAAGCACACCGCCCGGGTAATTTAAAAAAAGGGGAAGTTAAAATGAGTGAATTAACAAATATCGCTGCGCTTAACTACTTAAAGGAGTACGATCCCGCAGTCGGTAACGCAATGGAGGACGAGCTTAAAAGACAGCGCCGCAACCTTGAGCTTATCGCGAGCGAAAACATCGTTACTCCCGCGGTAATGGCGGCAATGGGAAGCCACCTCACCAACAAGTACGCCGAGGGCTATCCCGGAAAGCGTTACTACGGCGGCTGCCAGTGTGTTGACGTTGTAGAGGAAATCGCGCGTCAGCGCGCCTGCGAGCTTTTCGGAGCCGAGCACGCAAACGTTCAGCCCCACTCGGGAGCACAGGCTAACACAGCCGTTTACTTCGCAATGCTTGAGCCCGGCGACACCGTTATGGGAATGAACCTCAACGAAGGCGGCCACCTTACACACGGCTCGCCCGTTAACATCTCGGGCAAGTACTACAACTTTGTACCCTACGGAGTTGACAGCGAAACCCACCGCATCGACTATGACAAGGTTCTTGAAACCGCAAAGGAATGCAAGCCCAAGCTGATCGTAGCCGGCGCTTCCGCTTATCCCAGGATCATCGACTTTGCAAAGCTGCGCGAAATCGCCGACGAGGTAGGCGCTTACCTTATGGTTGACATGGCTCACATCGCCGGACTTGTAGCGGCAGGCGTTCATCCCAACCCCGTGCCCTACTGCGAATTCGTTACAACCACTACACACAAAACCCTCAGAGGCCCCAGAGGCGGTCTTATTCTATGCCGCAAGGAGTTCGCAAAGCAGATCGACAAGGCTATTTTCCCGGGCACACAGGGCGGTCCCCTTATGCACACCATCGCAGCAAAGGCTGTTTGCTTCGGCGAGGCTTTAAAGCCCGAGTTTAAGGAATACGGCAAACAGATCGTTGCAAACTGCAAGGCTCTTGCCGACGGACTTATGAAGCGCGGAGTAAAGCTTGTTTCGGGCGGCACCGACAACCACGTTATGCTGCTTGACCTGCGCGACACCGACGTGACAGGCAAGGAGCTTGAAGCACGTCTTGACGACTGCTACATCACCGTTAACAAGAACACAATCCCCGGCGAACCGCGCTCACCGTTTGTAACAAGCGGCGTTCGCATCGGTACCGCTGCGGTCACAACCAGAGGTCTTAAGGAAGACGACATGGATCTTATCGCGGAATACATCACCCTTGTTCTCAACGACTACGAAAACAGCAAGGAAAAGGTAAGGGCAGGCGTAGAGGAAATCTGCAAAAAATATCCTCTTTACGAATAATTGATCATTGTAGGGGTCGGGCAAAACCGAACCCTACATTTTATTAAACGCGATTCTTCGCTCATAAAAAGGTGATACTATGAACAAACCGCTTGCCGACCGCTTCCGTCCGCAGTCGCTTGACGATATCGTCGGTCAAAAGCACCTTATCGGCGAGGGAAAACCGCTAAGAAAAATCATAGAGAGCGGAAACATTCCCAATCTTATTTTTTACGGCCCTTCGGGAGTGGGAAAAACCACCCTTGCGGCCTACATCGCCAACAAAACAAATAAAATGCTCAAAAAGCTGAACGGTACAACCGCCTCGACCGCCGACATCAAGTCGATCGTTTCCGAAATCGGAACCTTTTCGGGCATAAACGGAATTTTGCTCTACCTTGACGAAATTCAGTATTTTAATAAAAAGCAGCAGCAAACCCTGCTGGAATTCATTGAGAACGGCAGCATTACGCTCATTGCCTCAACCACCGAAAATCCGTATTTTTATGTATATAACGCGATTTTAAGCCGTTCAACCGTGTTTGAGTTCAAAACCGTTGAGCCAAAGGAGGTTGAAAAGGCTGTTTTGCGTGCGGCAAGGCTGCTTGAAGAGGAGCAGGGGATCGAAATCGAGATATCCTCCGAATGCGTCGGCAAAATTGCGACCGGCTGCGGAGGCGACGTCAGAAAGGCAATGAACGCCCTCGAGCTGTCTGTGCTTGCCGCCGATCCGGACGGAAGCCGCAGGATCGTTACAGCCGAAGCCGTTGACCAGTTGGTGCAGAAAAGCTCAATGCGCTACGACAAGGACGGCGACGAGCATTACGACATTGTTTCCGCCTACCAAAAGAGCATGAGAGGCAGCGACCCCGACGCCGCCCTGCATTACCTTGCGCGGCTGCTTGAGGCAGGCGATCTGCCGAGCGCGTGCCGAAGGCTTATGGTGTGCGCCTGCGAGGACGTCGGGCTTGCCTATCCGCAAATCATTCCTATAGTAAAATCCTGTGTGGACATAGCTCAGGCGGTCGGTCTGCCCGAAGCGCGCATCCCGCTTGCCGACGCGGTCGTTTTGGTTTGCAGCGCGCCGAAATCCAACTCTGTTTATTTGGGTATCGACGCGGCGATAAGCGACATAAGAAAGGGAATAAGCGGACCTGTTCCGCGTCAGCTGCAAAACAAGCATTACGACGGCGAGGACAACCCGGACAAGGGGCAGCATTACCTTTATCCCCATGATTTTCCAAACCATTACACGCCGCAGCAGTATTTACCCGACGCAATCAAGGACAGGGTGTATTACCGTTACGGCGACAACAAAACCGAACAGGCGTTTAAGATGTATATGGATAAAATCAAAAAAGGACACGCGGATTGAACCGCGTGTTTTTTGCGTCCGGCAACAGATAACCGGTAAACACAAGGGTGGGTATCATTGTT
>CADAYK010000065.1:0-3638 GCA_902792105.1 uncultured Ruminococcus sp. | reverse complement strand
CCAAAAATAATCTAATCAAGTTTGGAGGAACACTATTATGGTAAAACATCAGCACAAGGTTTTATCCCTGATTCTGTGCGCTGCTTTGCTGTTCACCGCGCTGATGTGCGGAACAGTCAGCGCGTTTGCTGCGGCAGGCGACACTATTTATGTCAGGGTGAACAACTCATGGTCAAATGTTTACTGCTACATGTGGACCGACGGCGATCAAAACGCTGCTTGGCCCGGTATTCAGATGACCAAGGTATCAAACGGGGTTTATTCCTACACCCTGCCCAAGGCTTATGCCAACGTTATTTTTAACAACGGCAGCGGCGGCGGAACCAACCAGACCGGCGACATGATCTATCCCGGCGGAGGACAAATTTATGACCTCAGCGCAGGCTCATGGTCAGCCTATTCGAACGATCCTACACCCACACAGGGAACAACTCCCGTTGTAAATCCCACAAATCCCGTTGTAAATCCCACAAATCCCGTTTCGGGCGGCGTAACCGTTTACCTTAAAAACACAGCGGGCTGGAGCAATCCCAACTGCTATATGTGGAACAGCGACAGCGACAAAAACGGCTCATGGCCCGGCGTTGCAATGACAAAGGTCGAGGGCAACGTTTATTCCTACACAGCTTCAAAGGAATATGCAGGCTGTATCTTTAACGCCGGTGGCGGCAGCCCCCAGACCGCTGACCTCACCACAATGAACGGTCAGATTTATGACAACTCAACAAACACCTGGTCTGTTTATGACACAAGCCCCATTCAGATCAAGTCGTATTCGGCAGATCCCGACTCTTCCGTTTATGTTGGCACAACCGTTGATCTTTCCGCAAACGCTGTAAGCACAAGCGGCACGATCGTCTACAAGTTCAGCGTAACAAACGCTTCGGGCGCAACTTCCGAAATTGCCCAGAACTACACAGGCGTTGCTTCGTGGACTCCCACGGCAACCGGCAACTATACAATTAAATTTGAATTTTCCGACACAGCCGGCAACACCAACTCGCGCACAATGAAGATCAACGTTGAAAACGACGCTTCACTTGTAAATCCCATCATCAAGAGCATTACCCCCGGTAATCTCAACATGATCAAGCGCAACGTTTCCGCGACCGTATCTGTAAGCGCGGGCGGCGGAAAAACAGGCACTAATCTTTTGTTCTACAAGTATATCGTTAAGGATCCCAACGGTGTTTCAAACACACCCTATTACACACTTAACAGCACCTATAGTTTTACACCTACAATGCTCGGTAAGTACACTGTAGAGGTATTTGTTCAGTCTTCCGACAACACGACCGTCAACAAGACCTACACCTACACAGCTACCGACAGCGACGTTACGGTACCCACCAACGTTACAACACCTCCCGTAGTTCCCACATCACCCACATCCGCATCAGGCTACCAGGTAGGCGACGTTAACATGGACGGCGCGGTAAACGTTAAGGACGCTACCTTCATTCAGAAGTACATTGCTAAATACGTAGGCTACCTCAATATCAATGTTGAGCTCGGCGACGTTACGGGCGACGGCGTTGTTACCGTTAAGGATGCAACCGCGATCCAGAGAATGATCAATATGTAATTTGAGGTGAAATCATGACAAGAGTAAAAAAGTTTTTTTCTGTTTTCCTTGTTTTTGCTATCATCATTACCGGCGGAATTATCACGGCAGCGGCTGCAGGCGCCAACGACGCTCAGCCCGTCGGCGCTGCGGGTAAAATTATAATCCACGCCAGACAGGACGGTCTTAACCAGCCGTATGTATATCTGTGGAACTCGCTGCCAACCAACGATGCAATGTCAAAAGCCTATCCGGGCGAAAAAATGACAAAATCGGGAAATTGGTATAATTTCACCGTAAGCAATGTAACAAAGGTAAACGCTCTTATTACTGATGCGGACGGAAAACAGTATTCAAAAGAGCAAAAGCTTACGGCAGACGAAGGTGAAACCAAGGAATGGTGGTGCTTAAACGGTAAGTGGTCAAAGTATGACCCCGACCAAAGTGATCCGGTTGACAGTGTTGACCTTCGCGAAGAAAGCATTTATTTTGTAATGACGACCCGTTTTTATGACGGCGACACCGGCAACAACGTTCACTGCTGGGACGATAACAAGGCGAACAACCCCGATTCCGATCCCGCATGGCGCGGCGACTTTAAGGGACTTGCAGACAAGCTCGATTACATCAAGGCGCTCGGCTTTTCGGCAATCTGGGTTACTCCGGTCGTGACAAACGGTTCCGGTTATGACTACCACGGCTATCACGCAATGGACTTCTCAACCGTTGACAAGCGTTATGAAAGCGACGACTTCGATTACGACGACCTTATCCGCGCGGTTCACCAAAAGGGTATGAAGATTATTCAGGACGTTGTGTTTCAGCACACCGGAAACTTCGGCGAATCGCATTTTTGTCCGCTGTTCGAGAAGGATTATTCCAAGGATCTTTCAAATTTGGAAGCTTCAATGATTCCCACTCAGTATTTACTCAACAGCTACGGACTCAAATCGGCTCAGGAATACTGGAGTCAGAAGCCCGAGGTTCAGTATCAGCAAAGACTGAACCTTATGAAGAACACCACCTATTCGGGTTCAAGCGGAAACTCCACAGGCAACATGCCGTCTTCAACCGATTACGGTATGAACAAGGTGTCTACCGACGCCAAGTACAATGCAAACAACTATTATCACACAGGTTATTTCCAGAGCCTTAACTGGGACGACTGGACCTGCAAGTTCTGTCAGATTGCCGGCGACTGTGTTGACCTCAACACCGAAAACCCGGCAGTTGCCGAGTATATTACCGACACCTACGGCAACTATATCGAAAGAGGCGTTGACAGCTTCCGTGTTGACACCGTGCGCCACATCCCCAGACTTGTGCTCAACCTGATGTTTAACAATCAGCTTTATGACGCGGCAAAGGCGGCAGGAAAGCCCAACTTTATGATGTTCGGCGAAATCTGCACACGCTATACCCAAATTTGGTACCGCGACCACGCCGAGGAAAGTACTCCGTACTACACCTGGAAGGAAAGCAACAGCAAGTGGGCTGACAAATGGTCATGGGAATCCACTCCCGAGGCAGTTAACAGCAACATGAACGTTGTGTTTGACCACTACCTTGAGGAGGACAACCCCTCAAAGCAGCCTACTTCAACAAACGCTTCGCTTAACGGCGTAAGCTACCACACACCCGACCGTTCAAAGGCTTCGGGTATGGAAAGCATCGACTTCCAGATGCACCGTATGTTCGGCAATGCTTCTAACGCGTTCAACTTTGCCACAGGCACCGACAAGTATTATAACGACGCAACCTACAATGTAATGTATGTTGATTCGCACGACTACGCTCCCGAACAGCCCGACGAGAAAACACGCTTTACAGGCGGCACTCAAACATGGGCTGAAGACCTTGATCTTATGTTTACTTTCCGCGGTATTCCGTGCGTTTACTACGGTTCCGAGGTTGAATTTAAGAAGGGCGCCAAAATTGACGAAGGTCCGAATATTTCGCTTGAAAACTCAGGCAGAGCCTACTTCGGCAGTTACCTTGAGGGCGATGTAAACGCTACCGATTTCAGCGAATACACCGCAAGCGGCACGGTTAAGCAGACTCTTGACAGTCCGCT
>CADAYK010000064.1 GCA_902792105.1 uncultured Ruminococcus sp. | reverse complement strand
GTCCTTGCAAGGCGCCAGCCTTGCCGCGTCCTCCGCCTTGTCTTGCGAAAAATATCCTCGCAAAATATAAGTCTACTTTCTATCAGGAATTAGTATAACGCCGTCCCCTTTGCAGCTTTGGTTTGTGCTGATTATGCTATATTGCCAAAATATCCGCAAAATAAAAAACAGGAGACCGTAAAGCCTCCTGCCATTTGAAAAATTAATCTTTGTCGTTGAAATCCGCGTCGATCATCATCATTTTACGCTCGACGCGTTTTTTGTTTTGCGAAATGCGGAACATGATGACAAGCCCCGAAACTCCTTCGTAAATCAGGTTTATGCCGAGCACAACTATCAGAAAGCTGCCGAGCGGTTCCCTGAAAACTATCGTCAATATTCCCGCCAAAACCGAAACAGCGGAAATTATAAAGAATACAAGCCAGTATCTTTCGCCGAAATCCTTTAGGTAAAACGAGCGTTTAAGGTTCATTATTCCGTCGATAATGATAATTACGCCGATCACAATGAACAAAATGTTGATAACGCTTGTGGGCGAAAACAGTGTAAACACGCCGAACGCGCACGACAGCACGCCGAAAACCAGCTCAAAAAACAAATTGTTGTCGCTGTCTTTATTGATAAAAAACGAAATTACATTGATCACACCGAAAATCGTCATTAAAATTCCGAAGGCATAGCACAGCGTTGCCTCGACCTTTGCCGGGTGGCTTACCATAAAAATACCCAAGATTATGTAGATAATCGACGCGATAACAAAAGGGGCTACCGGCGGCTTGCGGATTTCGCCTTCCCTGATTTTGCGGTCTTTCATAACAAAAATCCTCCTCAGTCAATTCTTTTGTCGCAGTAGTCGCACATTCTCATTCCGAGCTTGCGGTAACCGCGGCGCGGCAGGTAAGTTTCAATTTGCGTTATGCACTTTGGGTTTTTGCACCGCGCCTGACAGCCCGTGCTGCTGTCGAAAAGCTGTGCCGGGCGCTCTTCAATAAGAAAATCGTCGTCCTGGATCAAAAGCAGGATAAGCGCCATTCTGCCGTACATTCCGTACTGCGCCTGCTTGAAGTACAGCGCGCGCGGATCGTCGTCGATTTCAACCGTTATTTCGTTTACCCTCGGAAGCGGATGAAGAATTATCATGTCGTCACGCGCTTTGTCAAGCTTTTCGCGGTCGAGCACAAACACGTTTTTCTGCGCCTGATAATCCTCCTCGCTTTTGAAGCGCTCGCGCTGGATCCTCGTCATGTAGAGCATGTCAAGGTCGGTCACGGCGTCGGCAAGGCTGTTTGAGATCTCGTATTTACAGCCGTTTTTCTCGAGAATGTCGATGATGTAAAGCGGCACGCAAAGCTCCGGCGTCGAAATCAGCACAAACGAATTGTTCGGGTACTTAGCAAGCGTTTTTATCAGCGAATGAACGGTTCTGCCGTTGAGCAAATCGCCGCACACACCTATTTTCAGGTTGTCGAGCCTGCCCTTTTCACAGCTGAGGGTGACGATGTCGGTCAGCGTTTGGGTTGGATGAAGGTGGCCGCCGTCGCCGCAGTTTATCAGCGGGACCTCGCTGTACAGCGAAGCCGCCATTGCGGTGCCCTCAAGCGGGTGACGGATCGCGATGATGTCGGAATAGCCGCTTATTACCGAAATTGTATCTTTAAGGTTTTCGCCCTTTGATACCGACGAGTTCATGGGATTGTCAAAGCCGATCGTTCTTCCGCCGAGCTTCAGCATTGCCGTCTGAAACGACATTTGTGTGCGTGTGCTCGGCTCGTAAAACAAGGTAGCCAAAATTTTGCCGTCGCACGCGTGGCGGTAGTCGGCAGGGCTTTTCATTATCTTTTTAGCCCGTCTGACGATTTTGTCGATTTGCTCAACGCTCATCGCCTCAAGGTCAATAAGGTTTTTATTTGTCAATTTGACCACAACCTTTGGTTTTTTATTAATTGTATCAAATTCCGTGCAAATTATCAATACATTACAAAATATTCTTTGAATTACTTTACGGAAGCGAATTCATTGAGGTGGACTGAGCAGATTATACATTCGGAAACCTCGGTTTCAAGCGAACGGCTCATTGCCTCGCTGTACAGCTCAAGCTGTTTTTTGTAAAGCGAGCAAAGCTTTTGAATGTCGCGCACACGGTCGGTTTTGTAGTCAACTATAACAAGCCTGCCGTCCTCGACAAACGCAAGGTCGACCGCGCCCTGAACGATGATCCCGAAGTCGGTTTCAACGTTTGCGTATTCGTCAAACACCTTTGACGGCGGAATTTTGGCGGCGAAGCGCTCCTCGCGGTACACCTTCGGCGAGCTTAAAACACGGTCAAACAGCGGCGCTTTCAGCAAGGCTTCAAGCTTTTTTATGTCGATGCTCTTCTTTTGAGCCTCGCTGAGCCTGCCAAGTGACGCCAGACGGTCAACCTCGGCGGCAACGCTTTGGCGCGCCTTTTCAAAATCGCAGTACTGCAAAAACAGGTGGTGCGCCGTTCCGCGCTCGACCGCCGCGGTTTCGCCGCTCATAAACGCGGGCTTTGCTATTATTCGGTCGAAGTAATCGGCGCTTTCGCCGTGCGCCGCCTGCGACGCGCTGACCTTTTGCGGAAGCTTTAAAATCGCCGCGTTTTTGTACTTAAACGAAAGGTTCTTTTTAAGGATCTCCGCGTAGTTGACCGTGGTTTCGCGCGGTAAAAGAACCTCGGGCGCGATATCCTCAGCCACAGGCTGTACCCCCGCGAACAGGTCGGCTTCGGTGTTTATAATATTATATTTCCACTCGGGATAATTCTCTTTTAGAATAATACTTTCGGCATGAGGGTTCATCAGCCGCCTTGACGAAGGATTTGCCAGCGCCGTAAGCGCGATCCAATCAATGATTGACGGGCTGTTTGAAACCGTATAGGGCTCGATTATTGAGCCGAGCGCGAGCTTTGCGGAGGTTTTTTCGATAAAGCTGTCCGTATTTTTCATTGTGCCGACGACAATAAGCTTTTCGCGCGCCCTGGTAAGCGCCACGTAAAGCACCCTGAGCTCCTCGGCGATCTCGTTGCGCTCGATCTCGATCTCAACGGCGAGCCTCGGCAGGGTGTTATAGCGGCACACTCCCCTTTTGCGCTTTATTCCGAGTCCGGCGCGGCTGTCGAGCAGCACGTCGGAGCGAAGGTCGGTTTTATTGAACTTTTTCGCGGTTCCGGCAAGGAAGCAAACCGGGTATTCCAGTCCCTTTGACTTGTGCACGCTGAGCACGCGCACCCCGTTTATGCTGTGAACGTCAACCGAGGAATCGGACGGAAGATTGGTTTTGTTGTCGATCAGGCGGTCGATAAAGCCGATAAAATCGCCGGGAGTTTTGTAGCCGCCCGAACGGTAGTTTTGGGCATAAAGCCGCAGCAGGTTGAGGTTTGAAAGCGGACGCTCTCCCCCCTTTACGGCGGCTGTCACCGCGCCGATAGCCGTGGTTTCGTACAGCTTTCCGATCAAATCGTCCACCGTGCAGGTGTAGGAAAAGCGGCGCAGGTTTTCAAGCTCCCTGAGGAAATCAGCCGCCTTTCGGCTTTTTTCAGCGTACCTTGAAAGCGAGTAATAGAGCGGCTTTTTGCGGCTTTCGCAGCGCATTTCGGCAAGCTCGTCGGGCGTAAAGCCGCACAGCGGACTGCAAAGCACGCTCAACAGCGCAATGTCCTGAGAAGGGTTGTCGATCACGCGCATCAGGTTCAGAATAAGCTTGACCTCCTGCGATTCAAACGCGCTTTCGCTTTCCTCGCTGTATGCCGGCACTCCGTTTTGTATCAGCGTTTCGACATACTGCGGAGCCGTTGCCTTGGGACTGCGCATTATTACAGCAAAGTCGCCGAAGGTCGCCCTGCGCGTTTCGCCGTTTTTGGACACGGTGAAGCCTTCGGACATCATCTGCTTGATTTTGCCTGCTATGTAGGTCGCCTCAAGCAGAGGAGTGTCAACGTCGTCAAAGGCTGATTTTTCTATTAAAGAAATTTCGGTTTCACATCCGCTGCTTTCCGGATAGACCGCTCCCGCGTTCAGCCTTTCGTCGGCTGTGTAGTCCATGCCGGCGCAATCCCTGCGCATCAGCCGTGAAAAAATAAAGTTCACGGTGTCGCAGACCTCGCTGCGGCTGCGAAAATTTTTGTCAAGCACAATAACGGCAGGGTAATTCTGTTTTTCCTCGTCGTACCGGTTGTAGCTCTTGCGGCGGTCAATGAAGATGTTGGGCTTTGCCTGGCGAAAGCCGTAGATGCTCTGCTTGACGTCGCCCACGACAAAAAGGTTTGTTTCGTTGTTTGAAACGCAGTTGAAAATAAGGTTCTGAACGTCGTTGACGTCCTGGAACTCGTCCACTATAACCGCGTCAAACCGCTTTGAGATCTCGCGCGCCTGCGCGGTTTTTATGTAGCCGCCGCAGCCGTTTGAGCGCGCAAGCAGCCTTACGGTGAGCAGCTCGGTATCGGCAAAGCTCAGTATATTTTTATTCTTTTTAAGAATATTAAATTCGTTTATAAACTTTTGGGTAAGGTCAAAAAGCGACCGCATAATTACATACAGCTCGTCAATTTCTTCCTTTGCCTCGGCTTCGGTGCGGCAAAAGCATTTTTTGAGCTTTTCGCTTGCCGCCTTTATTTCCTCGCGGTTGGCGGCAACGGTGATTTTGGCAGGGTTTTCCCTGTAGCCTCGGGGAGTTGACATTCTTTTGGGCGAAAAGCCGTTCACGCGTTCGACCACGGCGTCCCAATCGCCCGACAGCAAATCCTTTTGCAGCGCGGTGAAGTAAAGGATGTCGTCCTCGATCACGGGACGGAGCTTGTCGTTAAGCTTTTCGTCGCCCTCCTTTTCAAGCGTGAGAAGCGAGCTTTCCGAAATCGTTATGCCGTGATTTACTGCACAGTGGGCGTAGTCGTATATGATTTTTCCCCAAATAGAGGATGAAAAGTCGGCGCTGCGGTATTCGGCGAGCATATTGTCGAGCCATTCCTCGGGGAAGGGCTGGGTGTCGAGGAAGCCGCAGATCCTCAGCACGGTTTCGCGCAGACGCGCGTCGCCCTCCCTGCCCGAAAACGCGTCGAGAAGCTCGGCAAAGCCGCCGGGATTTTTCCCGTAGAAAAACTCGATCGCCGTGTTCATCGCCTCGGTTTGCATCAGGTCAAGCTCGGTTTGCTCGGCGGCGCGGAAGTCCGGCGAAATTTCAAGCGTGTGAAAATACTCGCGGATTATATTGGCGCAAAAGCTGTCGATCGTGGAGATCGAAGCGTTGTACAAAAGCCTGCGCTGTCTTAATAGCTGAGGATTATACGGGTCGTCACTCAACAGCGCGGAAAGAGCGTCGGCGATACGCTGCTTCATTTCCGCCGCCGCGTCGCGCGTAAAGGTAACGATCAGCAGCCTGTCGGCGTCAAGCGGATTTTCGGCGCGCGTTATAAGCTTTATTACGCGCTCGACCAAAACGGCGGTTTTGCCCGAGCCTGCCGCCGCCGAAACCAGCACCGAACCACCGGTGGAATAAATCGCCTGCCGCTGTTCATTTGTCCATTCAGGCATTTTCGTCACCTCCCGTTTCGCTTTCAAGCTGTTTGTAAACCTCGTCGTTGTCAACGCCGTAGATTTTCCTTTGTTCGCTTCTTCTGTAGGAACAAACGCTGCCGTAGGGGCAGTACTCGCACGCGTCGTGCGACCCTTTGACCGGCGAAGCCTCAATTTTTCCGCCGTAAAGCTCGCGCCCCATTTCGGCAACGGTCAGGTCGAGCTTTTTGAAAATTTTTCCGAACTGTTCAAGGGTGGCAAGGCTTTTTGCCGAATACGGCTTGCCGTCCTTTATTTTTACGGGGATGTAAACACCGTCCCCTGTTTTGTCCATTCCCTTTATAACCCGCGAATCATCGAGCAAAAGCCCGTTCATTTTATAATTATCGCTGATTTTTTTTGCAATCGCTTCTTCGCTGAGGTTGTCCGCCGAAATAACCGGCACGCCTGCCGGCATATACAAAATGCCTGCCGGCGCTGTTTCGCCGTACCTTTGGGCGCCGTTTTCGCCGATCGAGTGCAGGTACAAAAGCATTTGCAAATTCAGCCCGTAGAGAATGTCGGACAGCTTGAACTCCTTTGCGCCTGTTTTGTAATCGACAACGCGCACAAAGGTTTTGCCGTCGTGCTTCATCAAATCTACGCGGTCAACGCTGCCGCACACCGCGATCTTGTGTCCCGAGGGCAGGCGCAGAGTGTAGGCAGGTATGTCGTCGCCTATGTTCAGTTCGCAGTCGGCGGCTTCAAAGTCGCTTTGGCTCAGCTCGTCAACAATGTGGCGCAGCAGCAAAAGAAGGTTGCGGCGCAGCATTTCGAGCTTGTATAAAAAGGCGTTGGTTTTTTCGCCTGCTCCGCCGAAGTATTCCTCAAGGTATGCGCCTGTTATTTTTGAGATAAAGTCCGAAAGCTCCGTATCTGTCATAGTGGAATATTCTTTTTTAGAATATTGAGCGAAGAATTTTTCAAGCGCGTAATGCACCAGGGTTCCGTACTCCATTTGGTTGATCTCTGCCTTTAGCCTTTCGCGCACCCTCAGCGAGTAGTTGCAGAAGTAGGCAAAGCGGCAAAGGCTGAATTTTTCGATTTGCGACGCCGATATCGTCAGGTTTTCGCCGAAGATTTTTTCGGCGTTTGCGGGATTTTCTATTCTGAAAGGCTCGCGGCTTACCGCGCGTTTTACCGCGGCGGTTTTTGCGGCAAACCTTTGGTCGCTGTCAAAATAACCTGCAAGCCCGGGCAGTCCGCCTTCCTGCGAAAGCGAGCGCGAATATTCCTCGAACGCCGGCTGAACCGCAAGCATAGAGTCAATGCGGCTGTCAAAATCGTCGGAGGTCAGCACGCTGATTTTCGGGAAGATCCGTGTCAATTCGGTAAAGATAACCGACGGCGCAAGCTGTTCGCCCTGCAGGCTGACAAGCGGACAGCTTACAAACAGCCTGTCCGACGCGGAGGAAAGGCAGGAATAGGTCATGAACGTTTCAAGCTCGGCAAGGTCGGAAAAATCGTCGCTTATTTTTATATCGCTCAGCGAGAGCAGCTTAAGCTCAAACGCCGAAAACAGCCCCGAGGTGTGCGGAACGGCAGGAAAAACGCCGTCGTTGCAGCCTGCGAGGAAGCTGACCTTTTGGGTGGAGTTGCGCACCCTTTGCGCCGTGGTCACATTGACGCAGTCGGCGGTTTGGGGGATTTGCATAAATTCGATCGAACGCATTTGGAGCCCGAGCAGCTCATAGTACCTCTTGGCGCTAAGCGGCATGTCCCCCACGGCGGCAACTGTTTTGTCGAGCGCGTTCATAAGCAGCGCCCAAACCCTGATTTGCTCCTCGCCGAGCACGCCCTCGCCCGATTCCTCCAGCTCGCCGCACAGCTTTTTCAGCGCCTCGGGAGCGTTAAGCTCTGTCAAAAGCAGATAGAGCAGCTTGCTGATTTGGGCGGCGTTTTTGTCCTTTATTTCGTCCCTGAATTTAAGCAGGGGCGTGACGAACGAGCGCCGCACGTTCTCGATTTTTTCAAGCGCGAGCCTGTCGTCGTCGGTAAAACTGCCGGAAAAGCCGCGCGGATTTTGAGTGAACTCACGGCAAAGAGCGGTTCCGCCGAGGTTCCAGATATATATGTAATTTTCAAAGGCGTTTATTTCTTCTAAGGAATTTTGCGTAAGTCCTGTCTTTAAGAAAGACAGCGCGTCCTCGCGCTTGAAGCCGTTTAAAATCAGCCTGAAAATCGAATTAACAAGCCTTACGGGCGGCATGACCTCGGGGTCGCGGCTCATATCCATAAAATATGGTATCTCGTACTTGTCGAAAACCGCGTTCAAAACTCCGCTGTAGGGCTTAAGGTCGTTGCAGATCACCGCGAAATCGGAGTAAAGGAAGCCCTCCTCGATAACCATGCGCTTGATTTTACGGGCGATGAACTCACATTCGTTGCAAATATCGTCGGCGGCATACAAGGTAACGTCCTGCGGAGCATAGTCAACCGGAGTTTTTCGTGCGCGGAACGCCTGCGCTTCAACCTCGCTGAGTCCCTCCCCCCTGAAACGCTTGGGCTCGGTAAGCTTAACGGGTGTTTTTATGGGTATGCCGTCGCGCTTGGCAAGGTTTTTTATCGCCTTGAGGCTTCTCATCGTTGTTTCAAAAACATCGCCGCCCTCCGCCGACGGATCAAGCGTCAGGCTGACGCAGGTTTCACGGCACCTGTTGAGCAAGATCCGCAGCACGCGCAGCTGTACAGAGGTGAAGCCGCTGAAGGAATCGACATATAAAACAGTGTTGCGGAACAAATCATTATTCTCTAAAAGAATCAATTCGGCGCTCGCAAGGTTGTCAAGAGGGTCGATGTAGCTTTGATTGACCAGAGCCTCAAAGGTTGAAAACACAAGCGCGGTTTCGCTGAGCTTTGATTTTAGCGAGCCGTCCTCGGTTTTTTCTGCCGCGTCCGCGAGCATTTGGGCAGTCACGCCGTTCTTTTTGCATTCCTTCAGGGTGCCGAGCATTAGGTCGGCAAGGCTGACTCCGCCGCTTGATTTGAGCACGCTGAGCTTTTCGGTGAGCTGTTCAAGCGCCACGCTCATAAGCACCTCGCGGGTTCCGTCGTCGATCACGTTTTGAAAAACGTTCGCGGTTTTTTCAAAAATATGGCGGCATAAGCCGTCAAAACCGAATACGCTTACGCTTTTAGAAAGCTTGGGGCCGAGAATTTCAAGAAAATCCTTTTCGGTTTCAAACGAGCTTTGATCGGGAATAAGCATGATTATATCCGGTTCGCCGTCAGTTACGCGCCGTTTTATTTGATCGTAAATGTACGCGGTTTTGCCGCTGCCGCTTTTGCCTAATATGAATCTGAGCAAAATA
>CADAYK010000063.1 GCA_902792105.1 uncultured Ruminococcus sp. | reverse complement strand
GAGCATCTTAAGGCATGGCTAATTCGTGTTGCCGTTAACGAGTGTAACGATTATATGCGAAAAAACAGGCGAGAGACAACGCTTTCCGGACAGGAGCAGAGCATACAGTTTAACCACAGCAAAAGCGATATGTCGTGGGCGCTGTCAAAAACTCCTCCGCTGTACCGCGAGGTTTTGTACCTTTATTACCGCGAGGATTACAAGATACAGGAAATTGCCCGTATCCTCGGCAAAAAAGAAAACACGGTTAAGTCACTGTTGCGGCGAGGCCGCGAGATTGTAAAAGAAATTTACGGAGGTGAGGAGAATTGAACGGCTTTAACTTTGATGAATATAAAAACCTTAAAACACCCGAAAGCTGGATTGACAACGCGGTTATGATTCCCGATGTTACAAAAAAGCCGAAAAGGTTTCCGCTTAAACTGAGTATAATAAGCACGGCGGCTTCGGTTGTCCTCGTCACAGCGGTTATTCTTACGCTGAGTATTCAAACAGGAAACAAGCTGCCGGCACCGGGAGATTCCGTTGTGATTCACGCAATTGAGGAAACCTCACCTTCAACCGAACCTGCCGGTAACAGCGCAAGCCGGAATCAGTATAAGGAAAAAACGCCGCAAGCCGCGCCGCAGCCCCGCGCCGGCGAAACCAATAGCACGCCGCAAGCCGGGGAAATCTCAGTAAACGGCGCCGGGTCTGAAAACGGCGTTTCTTATTCCGCCGGTGCTTCGCGCAAGGTGAAGTCCGGCACAAACGAAACCAAGCCTGCCGAAAAACCAAAACCCATGAGGGAAACCAAGCCTGATACCAATTCCGATACCACAACCGCAGCCGAACCCGAAAACACACAGCCTGACGAAAACACTGTGCCTGCGGAAACACCGCCCGAAGAACCTGTGCCCACGGAATATGATGACGACAAGGTATTCGGCGGCAATATAAGCGTTTCCTACAACAGCGGAAACAGAATGTTTTACAGCGACAACGCTTATTTTCACATTACACAGGACGGAACGGAGTTTTCGGAAAAATATTCCGAAGCCGAGCGCGCTACAGTAACCGCTGTGGGGGCGTCCGATGGCTCCGAAATTATTAAGCAGGCAGTGATAAACCCGAAGGACAAGGGAATTCACCTGAATAATAATGAGTCGTACACAATTGAAATTTACAACGACACGGGATGCAGCCAAAAATTTACTATTTATATTCATAATTAAATAAGGAGGTAATTTTATGAAAAAAATAATATCGGTATTACTGGCGGCAATACTGCTTTCATCTGCTTTTGCCGTTCAGGTCAACGCAGTTGAAACGGAAAAAGCGGATGATACACAGCTATACTATGACGAGTTCATAAATTACCTTTGGCCCGATTATGATGAGCACAAGGCATTTTATGACGAAATAAAGAAGTATACCTATTACAAAGAAGTTTACCGTCACGACACAAACGGCGCTGAGGACTGGGTGCTTATCAGCGCGTACGGCGGTATGAATTTGGAGGAACAAACCGCGCATATATTGTTCGGCATGGCGTTTTCCAATCCTAATATTATGGTTCCGTTTACTTACGGTTACGGTGTGTACAATGTTTCGGAAAATAAGTTTTACGATCTTCCGGAAATTAAAGATGAAACCAAGTTCCCGGGTATCGGTGAAGCGCTTGAGAAATGCGGAATCGGAATAAAGCTTGAAGAACCTGTGTTCGGCGATAATCTGATTTGTAAGGACGAATTTATAAAAAAGGCGAACAAAGAACTTTTTAATAACTCAAATTATCCCGGTGAAAAACTGATAAAGTATTACGATGAGCTTAGTCATCACTACACCGACGGCAAGCTTGACTGGGTGCTTGTTAACGCCGAATACTATTTGGATTATTTAAACGCGGATATGCGCTCAAAAACCCGTTACTATAATTTCGGCGACTGTATAATAAAAAACGAGCACCATATGTCAAAACCGTTTTACAACACCTACGGAGTTTATGTGCCTTCGGAAAAAATATTTTACAGTCTCGACAACAGACTTTTGAAAAGCCCCGAAAAGTTCCCTGAGCTTGAAGAAACCGTTTACAGACTAAAGCTCGGCAGGCTGATGTATGAGCAGGAAAGCAACAGTAACGAGGTATTTTTCGCTTACCAAAAGAAAAACCTCGGTGAAAATTTTCCGCTGGTACAAAAAACTTCGTCAGGCAACTACAACCTGTATGCCTGCTGCGTGCCGTTTTACGGCAACAGCAATAATTTCGGCTTGGATGAAAACGGAACACCGTTAAAAATAAAATGTGAGCTTTTATTTGAAAATGACGATTATCTGTACTTTTCCGCCGATATTTCAAAGGCAGGAGTTATGGAGCCGGGAGCGGATTACATTCTGCAGTTCTCGTCAGGAGCAATGACATGGAACCTTACCATGACTTCGGAATGCTTGGGCGACACCGTTGTTATGACCGGCGAATCGGTATCCGACAGCGATATGGAAACATATTATTTTGTCGAATGGAAAAACAATCCGCAGTGCGGTATGCAGGCGCGGCTTTTGCCGTCGAACACTCTTTGGTGCGCCGGTAAGGGATGCACTTATCTTCCCGTTCACTGCCCGAAGGCGGCGTTTGTTTCGGACGCTTTAGGCAAATATTTGCTTACATCTTATCAGTTAAAGGACGCCGTTAAAGCAAACCTAAACGCAAGCTTTGCCGACGCAGGCAAAAACCGGGCAAATTGCGAAGCTCTGGGGATTAATCCCGTTGATGTATACGCTCAATACGCCGACGACAATTCCGCGGCTCTGATTAACGGAGAACCGCGGCAGCTTGAGCTGAACAGTCAGGAGGTTTCGGCTGTACTTTACAACGGCAGATATTACGCGGACTTGGAATATATCGCAAGGGTGCTCGGACTGACCGAAGCGGAAATACAGGCGTATAACGAAAAGGAAAACGCGGAAATCGGCGATGTAAACAACGACGGAGTTGTAAACATTGCGGACGCGACCACCGTTCAAAAATCCGTCGCCAAGCTTGCGGCGCTGAATTACAGAATGTTGTTAAGAGCCGATTTCAACAGAAACGGCAAGGTTGATATTGACGACGCAACCTGTATCCAGAAAAGAGCCGCAAAGCTGATTTAGAAATATTGATATAAAGACGGCACAGGGCAAATTAAGCTCTGTGCCGTTTTTTTGGAATAATGTTTATTTTTTAAGCCAGTCAAAATTGCGCTTGATGCCCTCTTTGCCGCCGCAGAAGAATTCGGGGACATACTCCTTGATTTTCGGGAGCATTCCGATTCCGTCGGGGGTGTGAGGAGGAAGCTGCCAGAAGTCGTGCGCGCAGTAGGTGTTGCCCTCGATGATCTCGGGACCGTCGGGGGTTGTGGCAACGTCCCAACCCACATAGCGGATCTGCGGAGTTACCTTTGCGGCTTCAAGCACCATCTTTACAGCCTCACGTACATACGGGATAGTGTAGCCCTGCAGGTGAACGTGGGTTTCGGGGTGCTCCTCATAAATTATGCCCTTTACGGTGTCGCCCGAATGAGCAGGATAAAGGATTTTTCCCGTTTCGGGATCTACGGGAGTGAACAGACAGTTGTTGTCGATAATGCTGCCGCCGATTCCCATTTTCTGCACGATATAGAGCACATGGGGCTCGCCCTTGCTGTCGAGCACGGTGATGATCCTCATGCTGTTAACGGCGTTGGGATAAAGCCTTGCAACGTCGGGGTGCTGGGTGATGTTGTCCTCGAGGATGCAGAACTGCTTGTCGGTGAGGTATTTATAAAGCTCGTCAAAGCTTTTGTAATCGCTTATTTTAATGCGCTCGCAGCCGTGGCCGCATTCGAGATCCTGCATTTTGCAGAAGATGTATTCGCGCTTTTCGCAGAACTCCTTAACCTCTTCCCTGCTTGCCTTTTGAAGCTGAATAAAGCCGCGGCGCACGCAGTTTTTATAAAGCTCGTTGAACTCGTCCTTGTTTTCGAGGAAGTGGTCGTAGTCGTAATTGTTCATAAAGGTGTTGAATTTTTTGCTCACAAGGCGCGTAACGTAGGTTGAGCGCTGGTTTTTATTGAGGTTATAGAAAGCAAAAATTTGATAGTCATAATAACCTGCGCCGTATTTTTTGGCGCAGTAGAGCATATCGAAAAAGATTTTTATGCTGCTTTTTCCCGAGCGCTCGTGACAGGTCTTTACAGCCGTTTTCATTTTGCCGAGACTTGCGCTCTTTAAAATTCTGAATATATAATTTGACATTGTTACCTCTCCTTAACTCGCTTATGCCTCGTAAATTCTCGGCACGCGCTTTGAAATGCCGCAGACTATCTCGTCAACGTTTCTTCCCAGCAAATCAGCCATCCACAAAACGCTGAGCTTGTCGTCAAGCAGGCTTACGGTGTCGCCGCGCCTGACCTCGCCGATACCGGTCACGTCAACCATAAACTGATCCATGCACACCCTGCCTATTATGGGCGCTTCGTGTCCGTTTATCCGCACCTTGCCGATATTTGACAGCTCGCGGCTGTAGCCGTCGGCAAAGCCCACGGGAATCGTGGCGATTTTGGTCGGGCGCCTGGTCACATAGGTTCCGCCGTAGCCGACCTCGGTTCCCGCGGGAACCTCTTTTACCATTACAACATAGGTGTACCAGCTCATAACCTGGCGGAAGTCGGCCTTTTCCCATTCGTCCTCGTCGATCGGACAAAGCCCGAACAGGATGTCGCCGGGGCGAACAGCGTCAAGGCGGGTTTCGGGACGAAGCAGCACGGCAGGACTGTTTGCAACATGCTTGCAGGGAATGTGAACGCCTTCGGCTTCGAGAAGCTCAATAAGCTTGATATATTTTTCAAACTGCGCCTTTGCGCTGAGTCCGTCGGGCTCGTCCGCGCGCGAAAAGTGGGTGAACGCGCCCTCTATTTTTAGGTTGGTCATTGAATTTATCCGCTTGATCACCTCTACCGAGCTTTTGTCGGCGGAAAAGCCGATTCTGCTCATGCCTGTGTCGATCTTGATGTGAACGGGCTGAACAATGCCGCTCCACTTTGCAAGCATATTGAGCTTTTCGGCGGTGTCTACCGAGAAAATCGCCGGGGTAAGGTTGTATTTTATCAGGTTTTCAAGCTGCAGATCGCAGGTGTCGCCAAGCAGAAGAATGGGTTCGGTACAGCCTGCCTTTCGCAGCGATGCGCCTTCTTCCCAAACCGCTACGGCATAGCGTTCGATGCCGCATTTTTTAAGCGTGGGATATATTCCCTTTTCGCCGTGTCCGTAGCCGTCGCCCTTGAGCACAGCCATGATCTCTACACGGCTGCCCACGATTGAACGGATCCTGTTTACGTTGTGTTCAAGCGCGCCGAGACTGACAACAGCTTCGGTTCGCTGCGCAAGCTTTCTCAATTTTAAGCCCTCTTTCGGGTTAATTCTTTTCAACTTTGACTATTCTATCACAAAGTTTCGGTTTTTACAACAATTGCCGTAATATTCCATTTTATGTACAAAAATAAAAGGCAGACAGCTTTTTTATTGCATAAAGCTGTTGTTTTAAAAAATTTTGGGGAGGTCAAAAAGACCTCCCCTGCTTAGGTTTGTTTAGTTGTATCAGCCGTTGTAATCAGACCAGCCGTTGTCGTAAATTTTTCCTGCCTGTAAATCGAGGTCGGGAGTTTTTCCGCTGTCGTCGCCCTTGGTGAAGATAACCTTTGTTGCGCCGTTCGGGATCGACACGCTGTAAACGTTGTTGCCTTCGCTTGTCATGTCGATTCCCGGCCATGACATCATCTGGGTGTTTGAATCGCTCCAGAAGTATGCCTTTACGGGGCTCCAGTTTGAGCTGTTGCGGAAGTAAACCTTTGAGGTGTCAACCTGTCCGCCCTGTGTGGGTGTTGTTGAGCCGCCGCCGGAAACGTTAGTCCAGCTGCCGTTAACGTACATCTTGCCTGCCTGGAGGGTGAGGTCGGCGGTTTTGCCGCTGTCGTCGCCCTTGGTGAAGATTACATAGGTTGCACCGGAAGGAATCTTGGCGCTGTATACATTGTTGCCTTCGTTGGTCATGTCGATTCCCGGCCATGTCATCATCTGGGTGTTTGAATCGCTCCAGAAGTATGCCTTTACGGGGCTCCAGCCGGCTGTGTTCTTGAAGTAAACTCTTGTGGTATCAACCACGGGTGTAGTGGCGTTGTGGGTGAAGTGGGATCTTCGCCGTACATATTGCCGCAGCTGCCCGACTGGGTGTACTGGTGAGAAAGGAAGTACTGAACCATTGTTGCGTCCTTAACGGTGATTGAATTGTCGCCGTTAACGTCAGCCGCTGCCGCGTTCTTGCCTGTGAGAGTTTTCATCTTTGCAACGTGCATCTGAATTTCGGTTGCGTCGCTGATGGAAACGCTGTTGTCGCCGTTGGCGTCGCCGATCATGTACTTTCCTACAGCGCTTGTGGGAGTTGTGGCTGCGGTTACGGGAGCCGTTGTTGTAACGACCGTGTCGGGATTTTCGTCGTAGAATACGGCGATGCCTGTTGAACCAACCTGACCGCTGATCGTTTTTTCGGTTACAGTCCACTTTGTGTTGGTGATTTTGTCGGTGTAGGTGCCGGGCTTAACGTTGCCGTTGGGAACGCTTACGGTAAGGTTTTCACCCTTTGCCGCCGCGATAACCGCGCCGTTTTCACGGCATACTACATAGCAGTTGCTGCCGCTTGTAATAACTTCGTCTTTGCCGATCATGGCGTTGTGGAAGTGGTTGACCTCGGCAACTTCCTTTGAGGTGAAGTGGGTGCTGCCCTTTTGACCTGCTATGATGCTGTCCTTGTTGGTTGAGGAAGGTCTTGAGAAATAGAGGCACTGAGAATCTGCCTTGGCGCCGAGTACGGCGTAGGAACGGTCGATTACATTTTGCTTAAGGTACTTTGTCCAGCCGCCTTCGCCCTGTTCGGGAGTGTTGTTTGAGAAGGTGTCGTGGCTTTCGGCAAAGTAAACGACCTTGCTCGCCTGAACACCGAGGTCGTGCCAGTAGTTGCCTGCGGTTGATTTTACAGCGCCGTCACGGATCGAACCGGTGATGTTGCCGCTGTAGGGAATGTCGGTTACGCCGATGTAGTTTGCGTATTCGTTGATGATCGTTTTAGCGTTGCCGCCGGGCTGGTCAAGGATCTCGCCGTAGGAATACATGCCGAGGTTGCTGACCATTTTCCAGAAGTTGTCGCCTTCGGAGGGAAGACCGATGTGCTTTGCGGCGTCAAAACGGAAGCCGTCAACGCCTATTCCCTTAAGTGTGTTAAGGTAGTTTTTAACTACGTTCTGTACATAGCTGTTGCTTGTGTTGAGGTCGGGCATACCGGATTTTCCGTTGATAAGCTGGTAACGGGTGGGGTTAGCCCAGTTGATCGAAAGGTCGCTGTGCCAGTACTGACCTGCCTGAAGGTCGGACTGGATCTTGCCGTGGTCGCCCGTAAGGTGGTTTGCAACAACGTCAACGATAACCTTGATGCCGTACTTGTGGGCTTCCGTGCAGAGTGACTGCAGCTCGGATTTTGAGCCGAGCGGACTTGAATTGATATAGAAGCCGCGGGGCTGATAGAGCCAGTACCATGCGCCGTAGGTGTCGGGCTCCTGTGCCGGAGACGTCTGAATGGCGGAGAAACCTGCCGCCGCAATGCTGCTGAGAGATGATTTGATGTCACTGTACTTCCAGTCGAAGCAGTGAAGAATGTTTCCGTCCTCGATTTTGCTTGCCAAACCGTAGCTTGCGCCTACAGAACCGGAACCGGAGTTTGCTGAAACCGTGTTTTCCGCTGTGCTTGCCGACGCGGTAAAGCTGCCTGCCGCGACGCATGAAAGGATCATGCACATCGCAAGCACAACACTTGTGATTTTCCTGTTCATTTTACTCACTCCTAAATAAAATTACCGTACCAAGCGATTACGCTCGTTTACATTTTAATAATAACAAATAATTACATTTTATTCAATCTGCTATGTGCACAATAAAACAATTTCCTTTTTGTGTAATATGCCAAAGAGGCGATTTTTACTTGTTTTTTTGCATAATTGTAAGGCAGGAAAGTCATTTAGTTTTTACAAAATTTTATGTAAAAATGCAACAAAAATAAAAACTCATATTATTCTTATATACACGTAATTTATATACAGAAAAAGGCAGCGGAGTTTTGCCTTCGCTGCCCTTGAAATTAAAATTTTATTTTACTGTTACCTTGCAGGTTGCGGTTTTTCCGTTATAGAGCCTGATTGTGATATTTGCTGTGCCCTTGTTAACAGCCTTGATAACAGCCTTATTGCCGCTGCCCTTGGTTACTGTGGCTACATTGGAGTTGGAGCTTGACCATTTGAGGTTTGCGGCGTTAGCGTAGGAGCCTGCGTTTGTGTTTTCGGCGATTGTGTAGGTTTGTCCCTTGTTGAGCGTGAGCGAGGTTTTGGTTACGCTTACGGTTTTGGGAGCGTCCTTAACAGTTACCTTGCAGGACGCGGTTTGACCGTTGTAGAGTCTGATTGTGATGTAGGCTGTGCCCTTGCCTGTTGCCTTTACAACCGCCTTATTGCCTCTGCCCTTGGTTACTGTGGCAACCCTTGTGTTGGAGCTTGACCAGCTTAGGTTTGCTGCGTTGGCATATGTGCCGGCGTTTGTGTTCTCGCTGATTGTATAGCTTTCACCGTTGCCGAGTGTGAGGTTTGCAGGGTTGGTGCTTACGCTTGACGGAGCAGGCTTTACGGTTACCTTACATGAGGCTGTCAAGCCGTTGTAGGTTTTGATTGTAACATATGCCGTGCCTGTGCCGGTTGCCCTGAGTGTTGCCTTGTTTGTGCCGTTCTGCTTTGACACGGTAACTACGCTGTTGTTCGAGCTTGACCATCTGAGGTTTGCCGCGTTGGCGTATGAACCCGAGCTTGTGCTTTCGCTGATAGTGTAGGTTTCGCCGCTGCCGAGTGTGAGGCTTGCGGGGTTGGTCTTAACCGATGTGGGAGCAGCCTTAACGGTTACGGTGCAGGAAGCGGTTTTGCCGTTGGAGGTTCTTACGGTTACGGTTGCTGTTCCGGCGCGTCTGCCGACTACCTTGCCGTTTGAGTCAACTGTGGCTACACTTGTGTTTGAGCTTGTCCAGCTTACAGCCTGATTTGCATTTGAAGGTGAAACTGTCTTTACAAGTCCGTAGTTTTCGCCGACGCCGAGTCCGAGAGTGCCGCGGTTAAGCTTTACGGATGTAGGAGCAGGAAGCGTCTTTGAAAGTGAGAAGTTGTACTTGCCGTCGCGGCCGCCTTTAATTTCCAGATAATATGTTCCGGACGTCAAGGTAATACTGTCATTGAATGACACGGAATTGTCTGAATTACTCTTATAAGCGCTGCGCGTCCATACCTGACTTTGAGATGAGTCATAAATGGCAAAGTAATTACCGTCAAAATTTGAGGTATAGTTGAAGGTTACTTTTGAAGAACCCGAAACATAGAATTTATAATAGTCAATTTTATCGTTGAGGGCGATTTGCGCGTTATAAACTGTATTAAGGTTTATTGAGCTTGCCTTAGAGAAGGTATTGTTTGAGCCGCCCTGGACTTCCTTAAAGGTTTCGTTTGATGAAGAAAAGGACATTTGGAAATCATATTTTCCGAAATTTTCACTGTTTAGATATGAATTGCCCTTAAATTCAAGATAATATGTTCCCGAGGTTAAGGTTAAGTTAACGGTATAAGCCGTTGATTTTGACGACCTGTTCCAAGACTCATATGTTGTCCAGACTTGATTTCTTGAAGCGTCATATAATGTTATATAGTTCGAATAAAAGTACGAATTATATTTAAGCGTAACTGTTCCCGAGCTTGAAAGCGAGAACTTATAGTAATCGATTAAATCGTTATAAGCAAGCTGAGCGTTGTATTTTTTGTTGAAATTTACACTGCTTGCTTTATCAAAGGTGTTATTTGAACCGTTTTGAGTTTCCTTAAAGGTCTCGCCGGCGGAAGCAAAATCCAGCTTAAAATCATATTTTCCATAGTGATAACTTTCACTGGAATCTATACCTTTAATTTCAAGGAAATATGTTCCCGAGGTTAATATGATTTTTCCGGTATATGCTGTTGCCTTTGAAGAAGAATTCCAGTACTCATATTCTGAACACACCTTAGATCTTGAAGAATCATAAATTGTAATATAGTTATAATCAAATTCAGAGTTGTAATTAATAGTAATTGTTCCCGAAGTTGCAAGTGTGAACTTGTAGTAATCAATTTTGTCATTATAAGCAATCTGAGCTTTGTATTTTGTGTTGAGATTTACATTGCTTGCTTTATCAAAGGTATTGTTAGAGCCGCCCTGGACTTCCTTGAAGGACTCGTTGGCGGAAGTAAATGTGAACTTAAAATTGTAACTTCCGTAATAGTCGCTGCCTAAATCAAGACCTTCAATAACAAAATAGTAGGTTCCGGAGGTAACCGTTATATTTTCGGTATATGAAAGTGATTTTGAGGAAGAATTCCAGCTTTTACTGGCATCCCAAACTGAATTATTTGCTGCGTCATACAGCTTCATTCTTGTGGAAGCAAAATATGAATTGAGATCCAGCTTCAGCGTACCTGAGCTCGACAGCGTAAACTTGTAGTAGTCGATTAAATTAGACCTGGAAATGTTGCCGTTGACTTTGTTGCCCATGGTATAGCTTGTGGCAGTTGACCGATTGTTGCCCGCGGCGCTTACCGTAAACGGCGCAACGCACACGATGCCGAGCAGCATTGTAAGAGTAAGCACTACAGCTGATATTCTTTTGATTTGTTTGCCTGTGTTGTGTTTCATAAAACACCCTCCTTGTTTATTTTTACAATTATTAGACGTACAAAATTACAAATTGTTTTAAATTTTAAGAAAATTTTTGAAATTTATAAAAATATATTTGAAATAATTGTTACTTATCTATATTATAGTCCAATATATGTTAGTAGTCAATATCAATATATTGTTCATTGTTGATATAAAACGAAGAGAATGAACGTTTCCGCTTTTTAACCAAATTGATTTTTAGTAAACAAAACTGAGGTAATTATATATACGTATAATCTTATTTTTTTAAAAAACGTAAAAATCCCCCGACCGTTACAGTCAGGGGAAAATTTTAAAAAATATGGTACACGATTTACCGGTTTTGGCTTAAATCAAAATCCCTGAAATTTTCCAAGGGCTGATAGTTGATACTGCTGTCGGGGATTATGGTCTTTACAACGGCAAAGCTTTTTTGAGCGATTTTGTCGTAGTTGCCGAGGTAAGGTTCTTCGGTATAAGGCTGTGACTCGGCGTCCTCCTCCATTACGAGCATACGGGTTTCGCCGTTAATAACCACCCTGCCCAAGGGCTTGTAGCCTTCGTCGGGCTTATCGCGGTTTGCGTCGTCAAGCCTAATAATAAACATTCTGCCTATACCGTTACGCACGGAGCTGTCGTCCTCGATTTCTTTGCAGCGTTCACGGTTTGATTTTTCATAAAACATAAGGGTTGTTGAACCGTCGTCGTGTTGGTTTTCGGCGACAATAACGTTGTTTATCCACTCCTTCGGGATGGGGACAGTGATTCCAAAGGTGCTGTTGTGATATGATGATGAGGTTATAACTTTTTCGTCAGTGCTGACAATTTCGGGACGTCTCATCATATTGCCTCCGGCGCCGTCGTTCATTCCGCCGTCCATAGGCCGCGTGGGCTGCGGCTTTGCCGTTGTCGGCTGGGCAGTAGTAGCCTGTGCCTTTGTCGGCTTGGCGGTCGTAGGCTGGGCGGTTGTGGGAGGTTGGGTTTTAGGCGCGGCGGTTTGATCCGGAGTTGCCTGGTCGGCTGACGCGGTTTTGTCCGGCTGTCCGGCTTTTGACGAGCCGGAGTCCTTTTGATCGGACGTGCAGGCTGTTAAAAGCAGGCATATCATAATTGCAACGACAAATTTAATATATTTTTGCATTATTCTTCCCCCATTCTATATTATATTATAAAAAATAATATCAAAAAAAGCAAGGTGTTTCTTTACATTTTTTGTAAAAAATTGTATAATTATTGTACAAAAAAACGTTTGGAGAGAATTATGGACAATAAAGAGCTTTGGTTTTCGCTGATTGGCGGGGATTTAAAAAACGAATGTGAGCGCCTGATTGAGCTGACGGACAGAATGAGAGCTGACGGCAAGGTTATTTTTCCGGAAAAGAAAAATATTCTCAGAGCTATAGAGTCGGTCGATCCCAAAAATGTAAAAGCGGTCATAATCGGACAGGATCCGTATCACGATGAAGGTCAGGCGATGGGGCTTTCGTTTTCGGTGCCCGACGGAATCAAGCTTCCGCCTTCGCTGAGGAATATTTTTAAGGAGCTTTGCGCCGACACGGGCTGCCTAATGCCGGGATCGGGTGATTTGACCGCATGGACAAAACAGGGCGTTTTGCTGCTGAACACAGTGCTCACGGTTGAGGCGCACAAGGCGAATTCGCACAAAAAGCTCGGCTGGCAAAAAATAACCGGTGCTGTTCTGGATGCCTGCGCCGCGCTTGAACAACCGCTTGTTTTTTTGTGCTGGGGACGTCCCGCGCTGGAGCTTGCCCAAAGCGCGGTTAAAAAATCCGGCAGGAACGACAAATTTATTATAGCTTCGACCCACCCTTCTCCCCTTTCCGCCAACAACAAAAAATCCGCGTTTCCTGCGTTTATCGGCAGCAGACCGTTTGGAAGAGCGAACGCCGTGTTAACACAAAACAATGTTGAACCGGTTGACTGGTCGCTGTAAAAAAATAATACGGCAAAACAAAAAGGCAGGCGCAAAACCTGTCTTTTATTATTGATTTAAAATTGTGAACGCTTCGTCGGGGCTTTCGGTGGTTTGCACCGCCTTTTCGTAAGGGCAGTAATCCGTTTTGTCCGTGTTAAGCAGACTGCCGACGCATTTGCCGTAGCGGTAAGCAATATCGTTTGCTTCAAAAACACGCGCGGCGGATTTGGTCAGGGTTCCGGCGTAGACGGCGCTGACCTTTAGCTTTACGAGCAGCAGCGCCGCAGCCTTGCCTACGACCTTATCGGCAGCGTACGCTCCCTGCCATTCGCCGCTGCCGGCAATTTGCAGCAGACCGCAAAGTCCGCTGTCCTCGCTTATGTGTACATGACCGTCGCGGCAAACTACAAGGGTATAGCCTCCGCGCGTGAGCATTTCCTGTGCATAGGTTAATTCATCTATCATAAAATTTCCTTTCTATGCCAAATGAAGCACATTTATCAGCAGAACCCAGCTTAGTCCGTAATAGGTAACGACCGCCACAAGGTCGTTGACCGTTGTGATGAGCGGACCTGAGGCTACTGCGGGATCGATTTTTATCTTCTTGAAAAACAGCGGAATGAGCGTTCCCACCGTGCTTGAGATCAGCATTGCGAGCATAAGAGCAACTCCGATACAGCCCGAAACCGCAAACGAGAACATAAAGTCCTTGTGCTTGAACAGCATTATGAACAGTCCGACAAGCACAAACGATATTATTCCCAAAATTATTCCGTTAGACAGTCCTACCCTGCTTTCCTTGAAAACAAGGTGGGATTTTTGTTTGAAGCTTAGGTTTTCGTCCATAAGCACGCGGATAGTTACCGCGAGCGACTGGGTGCCGACGTTGCCTGCCATGTCCAGAATGAGCGACTGGAACGCCATTATCAGCGTTAGCTGAGCCACGACCTGCTCAAACGCGCCGACAACCGTTGAAACCAATATTCCCAGGGCAAACAGCGCGAACAGCCACGGCAAGCGCTTTTTCATGCTCTGCGCAAGCGGCTCCTTTAAGTCCTCCTCGGCGGTAAGACCTGCCAAACGCGCGTAGTCCTCGCCCATTTCGTCATCGATAACATCGACAAGTCCCTGTGAAGTGATGACTCCCAAAAATCTGTTGGCATTGTCGAGCACCGGAACAGAATCCTCGGAGTAATCCTTCAGTTTTTCGATACAGTCGTCGATTGCCTCGTTGGCGTAGACATACGGGAACGACGTCATTATCAAATCGCCGAGACTGCCCTTGTTTTTGGCGGTGATCAGCTCTTTTAAATCTATCGCGCCGTAGAACTCGCCTCCGGCGTCGGTCACAAAGATCGTGGAGATGTTGTCGTTTTCCTCAGCCTGAACCACAAGCTCGTCCATCGCCTGCTTTACGCTGAGGTTTTCACGGATCACAATACAGTTTGTTGTCATGCGGCTGCCGATTTCGTCCTCGTCAAAGGAAGCAACAAGCGCAATGTCCTTGCGGATATCGCCCGGCAGCGCGTCGATTATAAGCTCGCGCTTTTGGCGCTCGATTTCACGCAGAATGTAGGCGGCTGTGTCGGCGTCAAGCTCTGCCGTGACCGCTGCGGCTTTTTTGACGTCCATTTCGTCGAGGTACGTGCCTGCCTCGTCCTCGTCAAGGTGCTCGAACGCCTCGGCGAGCATTTCGGCTGTGCATATCCTGTAGAGCTTTTTGCGCTCGGACACGCTGAGCTCGTCAATCGCACCGGCAATGTCGCTGCCGTGGTAGCCTTCAAGCTTGTTCTGAGCCGCCTTTGGAGAATAGTTGCCGCGAATGATTTTTATTATTTCGCTTTCATAGTCGGGCTTTGTCGCCTCGACAGTTGTTGTGGTTACATCTTTTTTCATAGCTTACCTCCGTTAGTTTAATAACGGGCAGCGAAACAAAAACACCCCGTCAGTGTACAGGTCTGACAGGGCGAAATTTAAAATATCAGCGCAATGAAGCGGCACACAGCGAAGCTGCGCGCGCACGCTGACAAATAAATATGCTTCCGTCCGACCCGTGGCTGTCGCCGTTTGTCACCTTCATCACCTCACGTTATACTAATTCCTGATAGAAAGTAGACTTATATTTTGCGAGGATATTTTTCGCAAGACAAGGCGGAGGACGTGGCAAGGCTGGCGCCTTGCAAGGACGACAACGCAGTATTGTGGAAAATAGACCGCAAAGATTGGCTACTTTTTATTAGGTATTAGTATTATAATATAATACTCGGGACGCACCAAAAAATATACGGATAAAAAAAGAGCGGACTGTCCACAGCAGGGGCAGTCCGTTCAGGTTATGTGAAATAAACACACAATCACATACGAAATTATTGCTT
>CADAYK010000062.1 GCA_902792105.1 uncultured Ruminococcus sp. | reverse complement strand
AGCAACCGGTCCGGCGGTGTCCGCCAATACGAATACTACCATCATCATTCCGACGTGCACAAGTACAAATGCGCCTACTCTCAAAAAGCTTACGGTATTTGTAACGTATTCAAGTAAAACCATGATCGATTCGATCAAGTGCTCAAGAATGTAGCTGCCCCAGCTTTCGGGCTTCCAGTCGGGACTGCGGCTGATCAAACCGCCAAGCGGTTCTTCGAAAAAGATAAGCAGGAACGGGATTACGATAAGTCCGATGATATACGGAAGAGTTAATACCTTCCAGTTCAGCATAAGCTGTGCAACCATACCGAACACTAAAGCGGAATAAAAGATTATTCCGGCAATTCCGTTTGAACTGAACAGCGCGTGACCGATGTTCCCCTGCTTGATAGAGCTGTAGACATTCAGACACATTGCGGTAATAACGAGCAATACTCCGATTGCCACCGCAGCAAGAAGAATGGAAATGATCGATTCCGAGGTCATAACCTCTATAGGCTTTCCCTTGAAGCCCAAAGTGAAATAAACCGCGTCAAGCACATGCTCGAAGCCGAACACGCTGCCGAACACAAGTCCGAAGCATGCCGACGAAATTCCGCAGGGAGCCAACACCTTACCGATTTTCATGCCTTTCAGCTTCCACATCAGCACGCCGACTATCGACAGGCATATTCCCTGTCCCACATCGGCAAACATTATGCCGAAGATAATAATGTATGTTATTGCTATGAACAAAGACGGATCGATTTCGTTGTATTTGGGCACACCGTACATTTCCGTATAGAACTCAAACGGCCGTGCCAAAAAGCAGTTTTTAAGCTTTACGGGCGGATGCTTGTCAAGCTCATCCTTGGCATTTGAAAAATCAAGCTCAATGCTTTTGATTTTTTTAAGCCTTCGCTTAAGCTGTTTTTTGTTTTCGGTAGGGATCCATCCGACAATAATAAAGCTGTTATTGTGCTGCAGCGCCTTGCTGCGGATCCCGGCGTAAAGATACAGCTCCTCAAGCTTTGAAAGATAACGCGTGATTTGCTCATTATTATCGTCGAGATATTTGTCAAGTTTCTTTTGTGCTGTCTTAACTTCCGTCTCGAGCACGGGGATCTGTTCCTCGTATTCTTTTATCTTTTCACTTGGTGTTTCGTCCTCGCCCACCAAACCGGCAGGCTCAAAATATAAGCCTTCAAAGATTTTGTCAATCTCCTCAACCTGTTCCTTGGGGGCAAAATACGCGCCCCAGCTGTGCGTTTTGTCCTCGGTACAGACGGCAAAATCAACATACTCATAATCCTTGTATGCCTCAAGCTTCTGTAAGCTGTCCTTGGGCAGCCTGCCGAAGCGCGCCTTCATATACCTCATGCTCAGAACCTTTTCAATTTCCACGTCAAGTCCCGAAAAATGCTGCGCGATGCTAAGGTTTTGCTTAGCCTGTTCAAGCTGCGCCGCCGAGGTTTCGCGCTTATCGATAAGCGCGTCGATCTCACGGGTCGTTGTCGCGGAAAAGCTTTCCAGTTCTTCCAAAGAAGGACTGAAATCGCTGACATCCTTCAAAGGAAAGCTTCGCTTTGTTTGGTTCAGCGAAGATTTGAGCATTGTCAGAGGTTCAGCATAGCTGTTTTTTGTTTGCAGATGTGTAAAACCCATAATGTCGGAATAAAAGTTTGTAACTTCATCTGGATGAAACACACCTGATTCACCAAGTACCGTGATTGCCTCGTCGATGTGCTCCATCAAACCGATTACGTTCACGGCCTGCATTGATGATACTGCCAAAAATATTCACCTCTTTAGTAAAGTCAATGAATAATCAATGACCTGATTGTTTTTTGGTCGAGCTGATAACGGATTCCTTCAATTGCGGCGATAACATTCATCAGCTCGGTTTCTGAAAGAAACATGAATGAGATCATTACAACCGAAGGGTTGTTGGAAAAATGAATGTTTTTCTTAGCCAAACGGTACTCTATACGAGGTCTTATGTCGCTGGCGTGAGTGTAACCGATTTTTCCTATCATTCTGCCGCAGCCTGTGCTCTGCATTATCTGAAAAACCTCCGCCGAGGACTTTGCCTCGCACATTTTGTCAATCAGCTTGGGGTTAAGTGAGCTGTAACCTGGCAGCATATTGGTTTTAATTACCTCGGGCGGCAAATTATAGTATTTTTTTAATCTCAGAATCCTTGAAAAAATACTGTAATCGTTTATTGTGCGGAACATTGTCAGCAGTTCGCTGCGTTCGCTTCCCTTGGTTTTCTTTTTGATCAAATCCAACATGTGACCGAGAATATAGGCATACAGCTTATTTTCGATATCCGAAACAGGCAATCTGCCTTTGGCGTCAGGCTTGTAAACCTTTAGAATATCATGATATGAAGTGCGGCTGAGAGCTATAAGAAATTCATCATAGTTGGCGGCGTTTGCCATTTTGTTAATGTCAAGCTTTGTGTGCTTCGATAAAAACGTCGGGAACTGAAATATAAATTTCTCGGTTGATTTAGCGTTTAAAAGCACTAAAAACCTGATTATTTGTTCAACCTCGGTTTTTTCGACAACAAATCTTGAAAAACCCGCGCTTAAAGATGAATCGTAGCGGCAAAGAGAATCAAATTCATCAAACAGATGCTGTCTGAGAAGCTGTTCAAGTCTGCCCCTGTGAACATCGCGCTCGTTTACTTCCGACAAAACCGACGCATAGTGTGTGTGTGATTTAAGATAAACCATTACCTCGGCAACGCTTTGACAGGCAAGTATGCTTGAATAATCGCGGTCAGTCAGAAACTTACCGTACTTTGCCCTTGCCTTAGCCAAAACGGCGAAGGATGTTGTGGACATACAAACACCTCCTTTGTCAGCTTACAACGCGGCTGACAATTTCGTCCACCCACCTGTCACGGTTTTGCTCATAGTCTGACTTTAGCTTGATCAACGTCGATTCCTGTTTTGCGGATATGTTTTTTATCTTTCTTTCCGTTCGTTTTTCAAGATAAGCCTCGCTTTTGGAAATTTCACTGCGCGCTTCGTCCATATATTTTTGATATATGGCTTCGGCCTCCTTTTCAATTTGCTGTTTTTCTTTTTCGGCTGCCCTGCGGTTAGCTTCCTCCAACGCTTTTGCTTCGTTGTCCGCCTCCACAATTCTTTTTATCATATTCTGCATATAATTCACCTCCGATAATACCGGACCGGATAAAACGTTGCATTACAGTTTTATCACGGACAGTTACGTATGATAAAACAACCGGTTAATTAAATCACTATTAGCAAGCCTGCTTACAGCGATTTAATTAACCGACTTTTATATTATCACATTTTTTTGATTTTTGCAATACCGACAACATTATTACCCTATAAATTTAATAATTTTATTTATGTCGGTGCCCGGGAACAATTTTTCAAAATGCTTAAGGATAATTTCGTAGGATTCTCCGGGAGATTTACTGTAAACCTTGTCTGTAAAGCTCTTGCCCATAAAGCTCTCGGGAGTTGAATACTCCGCTACTCCCCAGCCGTACCGGTTTCCGAGCTTGTCCCTCATATAAACAAAGTCGCTGATTACAACATAACACCGCGTCTGAAGCCGGGTAATGCATGTATCAAAGCCTTTGTTTCCTCCCTTGCGGTAGTTACCCAAGCTTTTCAGCCGCTTGGACAGCACGGGAGAGTTGGCTTCTATCAGCTCATAGAGAACCTTGTCACGGTAAGCGGCAAGTCCGTCGTCGTACAGCGCGTCAAAATCGTATCCGTCGCGACGGTAATTCGCGAGCTCGCAAAACCAACGGGGACTTACATAACACGCCTTCTTCTCGAAAAATTTGCCGTAGGCGCAGCCTGTTTCCCTGATTACGGGACCTTTCCATTCCCATGCGCTCCAAACGCCGCTTTCGCCGTTGTACCAGCAATTTGGGTTGATGTGTTCCTCAACGGAAAACCCTTCGATTGAATTTGAAAAAAAAGGCAGAAAGCCGAATTCTTCAATAGCCTCTGTTAAATCGCTTTTGGAGTTAATAGTAAAATTTTTCAAAGCACTCCCTCCCCTAAGGCTGTCATTTTTTTAATCCTCAAAGACTTCGCTCATCAGCTTTTCTATACGCTGTTTTCTTGCCATGGTTTCCTCTTTGTTTAAAAAACAGCTGTTTTCCTCAAAGTTGAGCACATCGCCGTCCTTTAACCTTTTACGGACGTTTTTAGGCAGCGCCGAAAGGTCAAGATTGACCATATCGCCGTTCTCGCATTCGAGCACTGCCTTTCCCTCTTCAATTCTGTCAACTGTAAACTTTTTCATTATTTCGCCCTCGCTATTGAGCTGAGTCCGGTTTTAACCTCATAATCCCTGCCGTCGGAGGTAACCGAAACCGTACCCTCTCTGTCGGTGCGGTGAACCTCGCAGTCAGCCTGCTTTAAAAGCTTTAAGGTGTTTTTGTGAGGATGACCGTAATCATTGCCGGCACCGCAGGAAATAACCGCGATTTTCGGATTAACCTTTTTGAGAAAATCCTTTGTTGTCGAGGTACTGCTTCCGTGGTGTCCCACCTTTAAAACATCGGCGCTGAGGTCAGATTTAACTGAGGCAAGCTCGGACTTTTCGGCGTCGCCCGTAAACAAAAATGATGTTTTCTCAAAAGTCATTTTTATTATGATTGAGCTGTTATTGAGGTTTTCTTTATCGAGCTTTACCGGAGCAATAATGTCAGCTTGGAGGTTTTTATCGCTGTCATCAATAATATTAACCCCCGCCTTGCCGCTTTTGGCAGTAAGCTTTTTGTTTTTTAAAGCCTTAAGGAGGTCTTCGTAAACCTTGCTGTTTGTGCTGACCTTCGGAAGATATACTTCGCCGATTTCAAAATTCCTGACTATGTACGCCAATGAACCAATGTGATCGGAGTGAGGATGAGTGCCTACAAGATAATCGATTTTATCGTGTCCCGTTGATTTGATATAAGTGATTATCCCGGCGCCGTGATAGTTTTCTCCCGAATCAATCAGCATAGTCTTGTTGTTTGGCAGTTCAATAAAAATTGAATCCCCCTGCCCTATGTCAAGATAGTGGCAAACGAGCTTTCCCTCTGTCAGACTTCCCGTAAAAAACGGGAAGCCGTCGCAGGAAGAAAGCGAAAACAGCAATATGACAGCCGACAACACAAAAGCGGTTACACGATTTATCGACCGCCGCCTCATGAAGCGTTACCTGTGTAGAGCTGATAGTATTTGCCCTTTTGTTCAAGAAGCTGGTCGTGAGTGCCGCGCTCAATGATCCTGCCGTTTTCAAGTACAATAATGCAGTTTGAGTTTTTAACCGTGGAAAGTCTGTGGGCGATCACAAAGGTTGTTCTGCCCTTCATGAGCTTATCCATACTTTCCTGAACCATTTTCTCGGTTCTGGTATCAATTGAGCTGGTAGCCTCATCCAGAATGAGTGCCGGCGGGTTCGCAACAGCGGCGCGCGCAATCGCGAGCATCTGGCGCTGACCTTGGCTGAGACTTCCGCCGTCCGCCTTGATAACGGTGTTGTAGCCGTCGGGAAGCTGGCGGATAAAGTTATCGGCGTTGGCAAGCTTTGCCGCCTCGATCACCTCTTCGTCGGTTGCGTCAAGTCTGCCGTAACGTATGTTTTCCATAATAGTATCGCTGAAAAGATTTGTATCCTGCAACACTATTCCAAGTGAACGGCGCAAATCCGCCTTTTTGATTTTATTAATATTGATTCCGTCGTATCGTATTTTACCGTCCTGAATGTCATAAAAACGGTTAATAAGGTTGGTAATTGTAGTTTTTCCGGCGCCTGTGGAGCCTACAAAAGCTATCTTTTGACCGGGCTTTGCGTAGATGTCAATATTGTGGAGAACCATTTTGTCATCGGTGTAGCCGAAATCGACATCATCCATCACAAGCGCTCCTTCAAGCGGTTTATACTCGACCTCGCCCGTAGCCTGATGAACATGCTTCCATGCCCACATACCCGTGCGCTTGTCGCTTTCGGTAAGCTTATCGCCTTCCTTTTTGGCGTTTACGAGCGTAACATAGCCGTTGTCCTCCTCGCTTTTTTCATCAAGCAAAGCGAAGATTCTCTCGGCACCGGCAAGCGCCATTATAATGCTGTTAAACTGCTGGCTGACCTGGTTAATAGGCATTGTAAAGCTTTTGTTAAAGGATAAAAAGCTTACGAGAGAGCCGAGCGAAAGCCCAAGCAAGCCGCCGCCTGCGATAGCCAAAGCACTGCCTGTAATCGCGCATACAACATAGCTCACGTTGCCGAGCTGAGCGTTAATAGGCATTAGAATATTTGCGAACATATTGGCGTTGTACGAGCTGTGGAAAAGCTGTTCGTTAAGCTCCTTAAACTCCTCAACGCTCTTTTTTTCGTGATTAAAAACCTTTACAACCTTTTGCCCCTGCATCATCTCCTCGATATATCCGTTTTCCTTACCGAGGTCGGTCTGCTGCGCAAGGAAGTATTTGCTGCTCTTGCCCGCGACCTTTTTTGTGACTAACATCATCACCGCAACCATAAGCAGGGTCACAAAGGTGAGCGGTACACTTAGGGTGAACATACTGAAAAGCACAGCCACAATAGTGATCACGCTCGAGAAGATTTGCGGCATACTCTGGCTGACCATCTGCCTCATTGTATCGACGTCGTTTGTGTATACACTCATTATATCGCCGTGAGAATGTGTATCAAAATACTTTATGGGAAGGCTTTCCATATGCTCGAAAATCTGACAGCGTATATCCTTCATTGTTCCCTGGGTTACATACACCATAATTTTTGCCTGGGTGAAGGTTGCCGCCGCGCCGACAGCATAAAATATCGCCACCCGTAAAATTGCCGTAAGAAGCGGCATAAAATCCGGGTTGGGTTTGCCGAGCATAGGTACAATATAATCGTCGATCAGGGATTGTATAAATAATGTTCCCTGAACATTCGCGAGCACGCTTACTATTATGCAGACAAAAACCGTTATCATATGAAACTTATATTTTTTCATGATGATCGAAAGCAGCCGTTTAAGGGTTTGACCGGGGTTTTTGACCTTTGGACGGGGCTGCATATTTCTTCTTCCGGGAGCAGGCATTTACATCTCTCCTTTCCTGTCGAAGTCACCGTTGCCTACAGTTTGCGCAACGTAAATCTCGCTGTATATAGGCGAAATTTTAATAAGCTCGTCATGAGTTCCCACGGACTCGATTTCTCCGTTATCCATGACAACTATTCTGTCCGCCTTTTCTACGCTTGAAACGCGCTGAGAAATAATGATCTTTGTTGTGTCGGGGATTTGTTCGGCGAAAGCTTTGCGGATTTTCGCGTCTGTCGCGGTATCCACGGCGCTTGTCGAGTCGTCAAGAATAAGTATTTTCGGCTTTTTAAGCAGAGCTCTCGCAATACAAATACGCTGCTTTTGACCACCTGAAACGTTTGTTCCGCCCTGTTCGATTTTGGTGTTGTAGCCGTCGGGAAAGCTTTGGATAAACTCATCGGCGCATGCCACCTTACATGCGTTAACGCACTCTTCCTCTGTGGCGTTTTCGTTGCCCCAGCGAAGGTTATCAAGAATCGTTCCGCTGAAAAGCACATTTTTTTGAAGCACGACCGAAACGTTATCGCGCAGTGTTTCAAGGTCATAGGAACGCACGTCCTTGCCTCCTACTCTTACTGCGCCCTCGTTTACATCGTAAAGCCTGCCGATAAGATTAACAAGACTTGTTTTTGAACTGCCGGTGCCGCCGATTATTCCTATTGTTTCACCCGAACGTATGTGCAGATCAATATTGTTAAGCACGGGCTTTTCACTTTTTTCACTGTAGCTGAAGGTTACTTTGTCAAAATCAATTGAGCCGTCGGTAACATCATAATCGGGATTTTCGGGGTTTGTAAGGCTTGACTGCTCGTTTAATACCCCGGCAATTCTTTTTCCGCTTGCAAGGCTCATTGTGATCATTACAAATATAAACGCAAGCATCATAAGGCTCATAAGAATCTGCATACAGTAGGTTAACATTGTGGTGAGCTCGCCCGTTGTAAGCTCGCTTCCTACGATCATATTGGCTCCGAACCAGCTGATGGCTATCATTGAACCGTAGATCGTGAGCATCATCAGAGGAGATACACTGACCATCATATTTTCAGCCTTTACAAAAAGCCTGTAAAGGTTAGTAGCGGCGCGGTTAAATTTTCCGACCTCGTGATCCTCACGGACAAATGCCTTTACTACTCTGATTGAGCTTACGTTCTCCTGAACACTGGCGTTAAGCTCGTCGTACTTTTCAAAAACCTGCGAAAAATACTTGTAGGTTTTCTTGATGATGAAGCCCAATACAATTCCCAAAAACACTATGGCGATAAGATAAACACTCGCAAGCTTTGCGTTTATTATCATTGTCATTGTCATTGCAAAAATAAGATTCATGGGAGCGCGGAAGCAGATGCGCAAAATCATCTGATAAGCGTTTTGCAGGTTTGTAACGTCGGTTGTCATTCTTGTAACAAGACCTGCGGTTGAATATTTGTCGATATTCGCAAATGAAAAGGTCTGAATGTTTTCAAACATTGCCATGCGAAGATTCCGCGCAAAGCCTGCCGATGCCTTGGCTCCGAACACACCGCCCATAGCTCCTGCGAAAAGCGCAACAAGGGCGCAAAGCAGCATAAGCAAGCCGGTAGTAACAATGTGTCCCATATTGCCCTTGTTTATTCCGTCGTCGATCATGGAAGCCATCAACAAAGGTATCAATGTTTCCATAATTACTTCAAGTATCATAAACAAAGGCGTAGCTACGGATTCTTTTACGAAACCCTTTATATGTAACGCTAAAGTTTTTATCATATATTTCTCCTTACTGCATTTGTTCAAGTCCGGAACGCAGCTTACGCGCAAGCCGCATAAACTCCGAACGCTCTTCCTCGGTCAAAAGACTGTCAAGCTTTTGTTCATTGCTGTCAATCGCTTTTTTTATCAGCGCGTCGGTGTCCATACCTTTTTGAGTAAGCGAAAGCTTTTTCAGCCTTGCGTCGCTGTCAACCGATTCACGGGTAATGTATCCGTTTTTCTCCATTGTTTTCAGAATGTTTGTAACGGTTGAGCGCGATATTGCGAATGTTGACTCAATGTCACGCTGAAAAATGTCCTTATCACTGTTACACGAAAGATAACTGATTATCCAGCCGTGCATTATTGTGACCTTATCAACGCCGAAGTCCATTGCGGATTTTACCATTTGTCTTTGCATAATATGATTCAACGCCTTGATTTCATGCCCGATCGAATCAATTTTAAATTCGTCCTCCACCCGTTGTCGTCCTTGCAAGGCGCCAGCCTTGCCGCGTCCTCCGCCTTGTCTTGCGAAAAATATCCTCGCAAAATATAAGTCTACTTTCTATCAGGAATTAATATAACACAACAAAAACGGGAGACCGCAAAAGTCTCCCTTTCATTTTACCGTGCACGCTGAATTTCGGTAACATCATCAATAGTCTGATATTTGTCGCCGTTGATATCCGCCGCAAAGCCAAGATAATTTTGAATATCATCATCCTTATACTTTAGCTTGCCGGCAAGGTATTTTTGAATGAGCGCAATGTCATTTTTATCAGACTTGCCGTCCATATTCAAATCCTTCATGGAAGGAGGAACAGCACCGCCGGAAAAGACAAAATCAGTAAGATCATTTTTCATAAGCTTTTCGGCATAGTCTTTACCTGCTTCAATAATATAAAGTCCGACACAATCGTATGAATCCAGAATTTTTACGCCGTCGTCTTTAAGCTTTTCCTTAAGCTTTAGTGCCCTGTCGTTTTTTATCCGCATAACGCCCAAAAAACCGTCGAGTTTTTTTATCAGCGAAAGTGCGTAGTCATTATCATTAAGGGTTCGCTCCAAATCAACGCCGTTAGCAAGATAAAAGCCGCCTGCAAGCGCCATAAGATACGGATTTTTTAAATTCAAGCCGCTGTAAACCGCGGTCCTTTTATATGAAGTCAGTCCGCTTTTTTCACTCAGCTTTGAATAACCGTTGATTATGCTGTAGCCGAGGCTTAACCGGTCATCCTTTTTTAAATCATCCATATCAAAAGCCGCCGAAGCCTGAGACATACCGAAGCATAACATAGATGCGGTAATTCCGGCGGTTACAAAAACCGAAACTATTTTGTTAATAAACTTTTTTCTCATAAATAAAACCTCCGTCACTTTTATTATGCGGTAACGGAGGAAGAATATTATATTATTTATGTTTTTTTCTGTGCCAAAAAATGCTGTTTAGAATATTGAGAAAGCCTTTGATTTTATCATGATAAAAAACGTTTATTTCCGCGCCAAGCATTAAAAAGTACATACAAAAATACAGCCAAACCATAATTACAGCCAAACGCAGCAGTCCGCCGTAAATTGAAAAGCCGTTAAAATCGGTTACATAAATCGAGATGACTATTGTCAAAATATACCATGCAGCCGCTGTAAAAACAGCTCCCGGCAGCACAGTTCCAAAGCTGTATTCCTTACGGGTTTCGCGCGAGATATTCGGAAGATGTCTGAATACAAACACGAACATAAGAACTATATAAATAAAAATAACAAAATATCTCATGTTAAACAACACCGAAATTATACCCGGAAGCCGGATATTTTCCGAAATCCATTTGCTGTTTGCAGAGCCAAGCATAAGTATGAACATTGAAGCGAATACTATGCCGAAAATTACAACCGTATAAATCATTGCTCTTATTCTTAGCACGAACCAATTTCTGTTTTCATATGTATTGTTTACCCTGTTAAGCCCGTTTGTTACGCTGTGAATTCCTTTTGCCGCCGACCACAGGGTTACAACCAGAGTTACAATTGAAATTCCGGTTGAATCGTTATAAATATTGCTTATAAACTGCGAAAAGCTTTTTGTTGCCTCTTGGTTGAAAACCATACCGAAAATCTGCTCCAAGCTTTTCTCCGGAATATGAAGGTTCTGCAATACGGAAACGGCAAACATAGTAAGCGGAACCGACGAAAGAATAAGATAGAAAGCAGACTGGCCGGCTATCGCCGTTATATTGTCACGTGTTATCTTTTTTATAAAAGGACGAAAATAGACATATAAATGTACAAAAAAGCTCATAATTATTCCTTACCGTATTTTTTTGACTGAATATTGTATGAAACGCGGGTAAGCATTTTTTCGCTCAGGAAATGCTCCAACACCTTTGTGACCTTCATCAAAGTCCCGGGAATAATTATCATCTTACCCTTTAAAGCGCGGTCAACCGCGTAACGCGCCACATCCCTTGCGTTAAGTCCTTTAACCGAAAACTTAACATTGGCAACGTCGTTAAAGGCGGTATTTACCGGACCGGGGCACAAAACCGAAACATTAACATTGCTTCCGTCGCGTCTTAACTCCTCGTGGATCGCCTGTGTTAATCTTACAACATAGTTTTTTGAGGCATAATAGCTCGAGAAAGTAGGTCCGGAGCTGAAGCCCGCCATTGAACCAACGTTTAAAACAGTGCCGCTGCCGCGTTCAACCATATCTTTCAGATAAAGCTTTGTAAGGATATGAAGCGAGCTTACATTTGTGTGAATAAGCTTTATTTCGGTTTCAAGATCAACCTCCGTGAATTTTCCGTAGGCGCCGAAGCCTGCGTTATTTACAAGAAAGTCAATCTCCTCCCCGTCGAATTTAAGGTGCTCGTACAAATCATACGCGTCCTGTTCATTTGAAAGGTCAATTGTAATTACTCTTACATTAACAGAGCACAGCTCGTTTTTAAGCTCGTTAAGTTTGTCAGTTCTGCGCGCTGCTATAATCAAATCATAGCCCAGCTCGGCAAGATATCTTGCGAACTCCTTACCCATTCCCGAGCTCGCGCCCGTAATTAACGCCTTCATACATTCTCCTTCTCACAAACCGCGCACAGCCAGCTTGTTCCTTCCTTTTTATATGTAGTGATGTTGACATAACCTGCCTTTGCAAGCATTGCGGTCACACCGTTTTCAGTCACCGCTTTAATTGAAAGTCTTTTTTCAACCTTCTCCCACTTTTTCGGATCATCTCTATCGTAAAGCATCTCAAAAACCAAAAGCAGCTTGCCGCCGGGCTTTAATACGCGCTTGATTTCGATAAGATCGTTTAGCTTGTCCGGCCAAAAGTAATAGGTTTCAACCGCGGTTACTTTATCAAACATATTGTCATCAAAAGGAAGCTCGGATACAGAAGCCTGTTTGATTACCGCTTTATTACAAAGCACGTTTTTATTGTTAAGCGCCTTTGAATTTTTAACACAAAGCTCGGAATAGTCAATACCGTAAGCCTTGCCGCTGCCTACAAGCTCGCAAAGCTTGCTGACAGTTCTTCCTCCGCCGCAGCCCACGTCGAGCACAAAATCGCCGTTAGCAATATCAAGATGTGAAAGAGCCCAGTCGGTTAGCTCGTGGTGACCTTTATTCATTGAACGGATCATCAGTCTTCCCCAAAAACCGTCAGGCTTTACTGCGTTTTCAACAAGCTTATAAAATTTCATTAAAAATCACATCCTTAGTATTTGCTGATTATATTGTAAGATATACGGGAATTTTTGTCAATTAAAAATATGATTTTTCAGGTTTTGAGATCAAGTCTGAATACTTTTAAAGCATTCTTATACATAATATTATCATAATCATCCTTGCTTATCATTTGCTTGAATTCATTAAAATATTCCTGATAAAGCGATCGCTGTCCCGTAGGATTGTGCAGCAGAGTATCCTTGCCGTCGATGGGGTTGTCAGTTCCGAACATAATTTTTTCACTTCCCCACTTTTTAACAGCCTTAAGCGTGCTTTTCACAGGCACCCACGTTGTATCGCCGTAAAGATTGGGAAGCTTTCCGAGAAGCTTTATCGCCTCGCTGTTATCCGTACCCAAATCCATATGAACCATAACAAAATTTATATCCGGATTGGCTTGTGCAGCGTTATAAAGGTGGATCGACCTTGCCTCCTCACAGCCTCCCGTGTGAGAAACAACCGGAAGCTCAAACCTGTGGGCGAGGTCATACACGGGCTTTAGTTTTTCATCATCCGGAGCCACGCGTGAATGGAACGGGTGAAGCTTGATCCCGTATATTAATTCTCGGTTGTCCTCTATCATTTTTATAAACTCACTGTCGGGAGTTTCCTGACGGCACTTCATCCAAACAAGCAAGCCGAGCTTGTCCGGAAATTTTTTTACCTCCTCAATACTTTCGCGCAGCACGGTGTTCTGCGGCTTTTGAAATGCCGTAGGCACAGGATTGCCCTGATGATCGTTTTCTACGGCTTCGATATTGCTGAAAAGCGAAAAATCTATTCCGAATTTGTCCATTGAATAGACGATTTGTTCCGCAGTCATATTAAAATGCAGGACAGTTCCGATGTGAGCATGTGTGTCGATAATCATAAATTTTACCTCATACGCAAAGCCTGCCGAAAAAATCGGCAGGCGTTACTTTAATTATACAGAAGATTTGTCTTCAAGCTGTTGTTTGTTTCTGCTAAGATATTTCATAAATAACAGAACCGCGACAGTAAGAATAATACCTATCGGAAGAGCGACATACCATGTCTGAACAAAGCCCGCTATAATGAATGTCACAAACGAAATGCCTGCAACTGTCAAAGCGTACGGCAGCTGAGTTGACACATGGTTGATGTGGTTACACTGAGCGCCTGCCGAGGACATAATGGTGGTATCTGAAATGGGTGAGCAGTGATCGCCGCAAACCGCACCGGCAAGGCAAGCGGAAATGCCGATTACCTGAAGCTCGCCGTTCGGGAAGATAGAAAGAACGATGGGAATAAGGATTCCGAAGGTGCCCCAGGAGGTACCGGTTGAGAACGCGAGGAAGCAGGCAACCAGGAAGATGATCGCAGGCAGAAGGTTTTGAAGTCCCGCAGCACTGTTGCTCATAAGGTCGGCAACGAAATACTTTGCGCCGAGATCCATAGTGATGTTTTTAAGCGCTGTTGCAAAGGTGAGAATAAGGATCGGGGGAACCATTGCTATAAAGCCCTTGGGAACAGCTTCCATGCTCTCCTTAAAGTTAACGACCCTGCGAATCATAAGATAAGCTATTGTAACTGCAAGAGCGATCGCACCTGCCCACGGCAAAGCTACGGTAGCGTCTGTATTACTGAACGCGTTTATAAAATTCCGGTAATTATCGGGGTCGCCGCTGTCCAGGAATCCGCCCACATAAATCAGCGCAAATACAGAAACAACGATAAGGAAAACAACCGGGAGAATAAGGTCAACAACCTTGCCCTTGGGGTTAACGCTGTCGTTTTCAAGCTCTTTGTCAACTCTGTCGCCTGTTGTGTAGATGTCATCCTTGTACATAGCGTTGTATTCATGCATAGCCATTGAACCATAGTCAAAGCCCATTATGCAGATAGCGATAATGAATACAAATGTAAGGAGCGAATAAAAGTTATAGGGGATCGCGGTAATAAATAGCTTTAAGCCCTGACCGTCCTCGGCATATGTCGCTACGGCCGCTGCCCATGATGAAACAGGAGCGATCATACAAACCGGAGCGGCTGTTGCGTCGATAAGGTAAGCAAACTTAGCTCTTGAAATTTTGTGGCTGTCAGTAACCGGCTTCATAACAGAGCCGACGGTAAGACAGTTAAAATAGTCGTCAATAAAGATCAATACACCCAGCACAAAAGTTGCGAGCATTGCGCCGGTGCGGGATTTTATATGCTTCGCCGCCCAGCGCCCGAACGCCTGCGAACCGCCTGCCTTGTTTACAAGCGAAACTATTATGCCGAGCTCGACAAGGAATATGAAAACACCCGCGGTTGAGCTTACGGCAGCAATAAAGCCTTCATTGTTGATTTCATTCATTGAAGCCAGCGGATGGAAGTGGGTTCCGAACAAACCGCCCGGCTGTGCCGCGTAAAGTATGCCTCCGGAAACAATGCCGGCTGCCAGCGAGGAATAAACCTCTTTGGTAACAAGCGCCAGACCGATAGCGATGATCGGCGGCAAAAGCGCCCACCATGTGCCGCGAACAGCGCCTTCTCCCTCGCAGGTTTCGCACGCGGCGCCGTCAATTTGTCCTGTGCCGGAGCAGTCGGGACATTTTACTGTTCCCAGCGAACCGCCGGACGCGCATGACCAAACAATCAGTCCGACAATCACTACAGCCGCAACGGCAAGAATGATTTTCTTTGTTTTTGTCATTATTATACCTCTCTTTTTTATGCCGAAAAAAACCGGTTTTTGTCGGCAAATGATAGAAATATTCTACCATAATAAAGATATCGGCGCAATAACTTTTGACAAATATGAACAAACTTTATACACTTTATCTAAATAAAGCGCTATAATTTTGTTCATTATACTAATTGATTTTAAAATAATCATCACACAGGAAGAAGAATACTGTATATTGATTTACGGTTTCAAATCAGACACTTTTCTTAAACCTGTATCATACTTACCCGACCAGGAATGTATTTCATAATCAAACGATATCAAATATTCACTTGTACATCCGTAATGCTTCGACAAAGATGAAACCGACAGATCATCCAATTCATCCGAATTTGTTTCGCCGCCAAACCGGCGCTTTCCGTCCATATAGAATTCAAGCGGCAAAACCTTATCATTTAATATCAACAGAATATATTCTGTTATCTCATCCTCGCTGTCATCTTCAAAATGACGGTGCTGGGTAGAAAATTCCACAATATACTCCGAAAAGCTTTCCTTCTTATCCTGAGATAAAAACATATCCTCATACACATGCAACACATTATCATTATCACGGTTAATAATGTTCAATTCATGCTTATTTACTTCAACCGAAACATTATAATCGGAAATCACATTAACAATTTTCTCGAAAAGCTTCATTGTATTCAGTCCTCTTTTAATAATATAGCGACCGACTCAAGCGTTGTTATGCGGTCAGTAAATGCTTGTAAACGTTTACAATTACTGATTTTGAAGGTGAAAATAATAATCTTAGGCAACAGCATAAACCGCCGTAACCACCATATCCTCGCCGTTTATCTCTGCAAAAATATCGCCGTTCATTTTATGCATCAGGTTGCGGCAGATATAAAGCCCCAAGCCGCTGCCGCTGTTGCTGCCTGTATTGGAACCGCGCCAAAAGCTGTCGAAAATATGCGGCAGCTCGTTTTCGCTGAGCGTACAGCCGCTGTTGCGGATATGGATCAGCTGACAACCATCCTCCCTTGAAAACGCAATGCTTATTTTCCTGCCGTCGCCGTACTTGACAGCATTTTCCATGATGTTCTGCAGCACTTCAATGCTCCTCTCCAAATCACCGGAAAGAGTTCGATCCGAATAAGAATCTACAGCGAAGTCGATTTTCAACAGGCTGAGCTTATCGGTGTAAAACGCCTTGATTTTGCCAATCAACGCCGACAGATAAAACTCGCCGTTGTTCACCTCTATATTCAAAAAGTCCTCGCTTGAAGCTTTGACAATATCGTCTATATAACCGCGGATCTCCTCGCACTTTGTGTTAATGCTTTGCGCGACCTCCAGCTTCTTCTGCTCGTCCTTATACAATCCCTTTTCCAGCGCCTTTGCGTACAGCTCGATCACGCTGAGCGGCGTTTTGACATCGTGCGAAAGAGAAAGCACCATCGTCTTGTTCTGTTTTTGCAGGTCAAGCTCGGCTGACTTTTGTTTTTCCAGCTTCTCACGCAGCAGGTCAAGTCCCCACAGAAATTTGCCGAAATATTTGTTCTTGCTCTCCTTTAGCGGCGTTGTCAGATTGCCCTTCGCAAGCTCTGTGGGATAAGCGCTGATTTTCTCAAACGGACGGATGATTTTGATGAACAGAAACAGCAGCAAAAGCAGGACAACTCCTGCCGTTAAGCCAAAACAGACGTTAAATGACGTTATCGCTGCAGCATTTTCAGCTTTGTAGGAATAGTCAAAACGGTAGAGCTTTCCGTCGATTTCTTTAACAAGGTAGTCGCTGTCACTGCCCTGAAAACCGCTCTTCTGTATTTCCACGTTTGTTATATAGCGGTAATCATCGAGAGAATAATTTTCTCCGCTCTCGATTTTTGCAGCGATCCTCTGCGCCTCAACACGATAAGGGCGACCCGCGTCACCCTTGTTTTCGTAATGTAAAATGATATTTGCTCCGGCAAACATCACCGCGAGAGCAGCAATTACCGCAACAGCCAATTTGATAAAGCTTTTCATGGTTTACCTCTCGTAGCGATATCCCACGCCCCAAACCGTCAAAATATGATTGGGCTTTTTGGGATCGGTTTCAAGCTTCTGCCTCAGCCATTTGATGTGTACTGTCAGCGTCTGTGGCTCGGAAAAGCTGTCAAAGCCCCAAATATGATTGAACAAATAGTCTTTGCTCAGTGTTTTGCCGGTGTTCTCAACAAGAAGAAGCAGTAAATCAAACTCCTTTTGCGTCAGATCGAGAGGGGTATTTTCTTTGAACGCGATCCGTTTGCTTTTGTCGATTTTCAAAAAGCCGTCCGAAAAGAAGTCGGTTTGATATCTCCGTGTGAAAATCCCTTTGATTTTGGCGAGAAGAATGTCTATGTCATAGGGCTTTTCAATGTAATCGTCCGCGCCGAGGATCAAGCCGTTCAGCTTGTCATCCTTCTCGGTTTTGGCGCTGACAATAATGATCGGTGTATTGGCACTATCGCGGATCATGCGGCAAACCGCAAAGCCGTCAAGCCCCGGCAGCATAATATCAAGAATGACCAGCTTTGCGCCGTCTTTGTCAAAAGCAGACAAGGCGCTCTCGCCGTCCGCACAGTGCCGCACGGAATAGCCCTCCGCTTCCAGAAAGTCACATAAAAGCGTCGCCATTTCAAGATTATCCTCAACTACAAGAATATCGATCATAATTGTTCCCTCATCTCGTGTGATAAAGTCAACCGACAAATAAATTAAACTCGCGGTAACGCGCTGTTATCAGTATAGCCGGCTGATAGTCCGCGAATTGGCTGTCGTGGCACCCGACCGGTTACCAACCCAGCTCCAAAAGCCAATTGTTCAGCGCTCTTTCGCGTTTTCTTTCGTCGCTTTCGGTATTATTATACTCTCCCTGAATATTTCCGTCAACAATATAGAGCACACGTGAGCACCTTGCCGCGACCTTTGCGTCGTGGGTGACCAGCATAACGGTTGTGCCTTCCGCGTTAATTTTACACAGCTCTTCCATTACCTCGTTGGAGCTTTGGCGGTTGAGCGCGCCTGTCGGCTCATCGGCAAAAATCATCTTGGGATCTCTTGGGATCGTTGATCATACTGCGGCAGATACACGCCCTTTGAAGCTGACCGCCCGAAACCTCGTTAATGTCGTTGTCGGCGATCTCGATGATCCCGAAACTGCGCATCAACTCCTTGCCGCGTTCAAGCTTTTCCTTTGCGGAAAGCGTATTTGCCTTTGACTGTCGTGCAGGGAGAATGATATTGTCGAGCACGCTCAGATTTTTGAGCATATACATCTGCTGAAAGATAAAACCCATTTCATCAAGCCGCAGTGCCGCAAGCTCATTTGGCGAAAGTTTTGAAATATCTTTGCCGCCGAACAGAACTGTGCCCGCCGTCATGCTGTCCATTCCCGAAACGGTGTACAGCAGCGTGGATTTGCCGGAGCCCGACGGCCCCATTACTGCGACCATCTCCCCCTCGTCAACTGAAAAGTTGACATTGCGCAGCACGTTGTTTTGTCTTTTGTTGGTGATATATGTTTTACAGAGATCTGTTACTTCTAAAATTTTTGCCATGATAATGCTCCTATTCTACAGAATTGATTTCGTTTGAATTGACCTTGCGAATCGAAAGCGCGGTCAAAAATACGCTGAACACTGTCGCGGCAAGGATAACCGCCGGATAGATAACGAAGGTTTTTAATACATCCATATCAAAGATAATATTCTTAGCGCCCATCATTTGGAAAATGCCGCCTGTCGTCAGCTTGCCTATAGGATCGGCAAGCGCAACCGAGAGCAGAACGGCGGCAATCATTATAATTGCGATCCTCAATGTCTGCCAAAGGATGATCGAACGGTTCTTGAAGCCGATAGCTTTGAGCATAGCGATCTCGCCGCGCTCCTTGGTGAGGAAGGATTTTTCCATCAGCACCGCGACTAAAATATCGATTAGAATGATGACAGGCAGCAGCAGCCCTGTTACTCCGTCCATCATACCGCCGACTCCGCCGACGCAGTAATCAACATAATCGCTTGCGGTCATCACCGTGTCGTCGGGGTACATCTCCTTTATCGCTTCTATTCTTTTCTCGATTTCTCCGGTGCTCGGATCGTCGTGAAAACGAACCTGAAAATCGTTTAAGCCGACAAGATTTTGAAAGCTGTAGGTCTGCCCCGGATACAGGCGGATGTTATTACCCAAGGACATCATTGTTTGGTAAACAGCCGTAATCATACATTCCGTTTCGCCATCAGGCGTTTTGACTGTGACGGTATCGCCGATTTGTGCGCCCAATTTATCGGCGACAATGTAGGACATAGCTATCTCGTTTTTGTTCTGCGGCGCGGTTCCTTCCAGATACATATACTCGTCGGGGGTCATATTGATTCCCTCTGTGCCATTAGTTTTCAACTTTGTATCACCTTTGGTGACGATAACGGTTGTAATAACTTCCACAAAGCAATCCGCTTCCCAACCCTTTTCCGAAAGGTCGGATTCTATCTCAGATATTTTTTGGTTCAACTTTTCTCTGCCGTCCGCAACCATGTATTTTTCGATCGAGCCCGATTCCACAAGTGCCGCGTCACACTGAGCCATATTTATCCAGTTGAGCATCTTGCTGCTCGTCATCGTTGAGGAAATATTCAGACCGACCATAAGCATAGAGATTCCGACGAAGAAAGTGAACAGCATTATCAAGAACCGCTTGGGACTGCTGAGGATATCGTTGACCGCCATAAAGAACACGGGGCGCACGGGCTTTTTGCCCAATTTGATAACACCCTTTTTCTTGTAGCGCTCGCCTGTT
>CADAYK010000061.1 GCA_902792105.1 uncultured Ruminococcus sp. | reverse complement strand
TAATAGGTCGAGGGCTTGACCACAATTTTACAATTGTCTTTGGTCTTAAGTCAGTATTTCTTACTTCTCTCTGTTCTTTATTCAGTTTTCAGGGTACTTAATTAAAGCATCGGTATTTCCGGTGCTTTTTTCTTTGCTTAATAATATGGATGATTTCTAGCTTATCATCCTTAATCGGCACTTGCTTTTGCCATGTGATTATAGTAGAATAATTATATACATTTGCTGTTTGAATCAGCATAAATTATTTCTTTTAAGGAGTTGAGTTTGTGGCGAAAAAGAAGCGAAAAAAAGCGACACCGTCGATTTCGAAAACGAAATCAGATTCATCTGAGCAAAAACCAAACTCAAAAGAAACCATATCCGATATTGCAGATGTGTCTGAGGTTTCAGTGGAATCATCAAATTCTGAAGTATCGAAGCCCGAAGTTAACGTTGAGGAGCCTGTGATACAAACGGATTCGACGGGTACGGATTCAGCCGGGGAATTTGAAGAGCCGGACGAAATCATCATATCGGATGATACTCTTTCTGAGATCGGAACATCGGATAAAGATCTGACTTTCAAAAAAGTCGCCGGTGCTTATGAGGAAGTGAAGCATAAACGTGAACAGTACAAGAAGATAGGTCCGGTTGTTGTCCTTGTTACCGGCATTATTTTTCTCGCTCTGATGTTCACTTTGGAGAACAAAATCACTTTTTTGATCTTATGGGTAATCTCGGTGTTATACATTGCGGCTTTGATGATCCGTATCGAGTACAAGTATCATCAATTCAGATACTACCTTGGATTGTCAGAGGAAGAAACTGACGCTTATGAAGAACCCGAAGCGGCCGGAAATACTGAGGATGAAAAAAAATCCGTCTCTCAGTCCGGTGATAATAACGAAAATGAATCAAAAAATGCTGAACAGGAGAAAACTCTATGAAAAAAATATTTTCAATATTCCGTTTAGATTTGAAAAGCATAACAAAAAATCTGATCGTTTTTGTTGTTGTGATCGGCATCACGATTTTACCGGCTCTTTATGCGTGGTTCAATATTGCGGCGAACTGGGATCCGTATTCCAACACAAGCGATCTGTCCTTCGCGGTATGCTCTGAGGACAAGGGTTACAAATATAAGGCGCTTTCTCTCAACGCAGGTAACAACGTTATCGACAGTCTGAAGCAAAATGACAAAATGGGCTGGGAATTTGTTGACAGGGAAGAAGCGGTAGACGGAGTTAAGAACGGCAAATATTATGCTGCCATTATCATTCCCAAGAATTTCAGCGAAAATTTGTTGTCCATCACCACAGGCGACTTTAATCAGGCAAAGTTGGAATACTATGTCAATGAAAAGAGAAACGCAATCGCCCCAAAAATCACCGACAAGGGAATTGAAGCAATCGAGCAAAGCGTCAGTTCAACGTATGTCAGCTCGCTGACTGAGAAAATTGCCACGGTTATGAACCTCGGCGAGAGCGAATTTGAAAAAACAAAGGGCGATCTTGCCGATAAGGTAACCAATTCCCTGAAAGACTCCAAAAAGGATATAGATACGTTCAAAGCATCGGTCGACGTCTTGATTTCGACGCTTGATTCCATCGACGGACTGATTAAATCCAATAAAGAATTAAGCCCTACTATCCGGTCTGCACTTTCCGGTGCAGGTGCGTTTACCGCCAATGTCGCAGATACGATCTCTTCGACAAAAAGTATCGCTTCTCAAATATCATCTTCACTTGAAGGACTTATCGGTTCCGGATCTACATATATGAACAGTGTTTCCGACCAGCTTGACGACACCTTCGGCGCGCTGAGCGACGACGCCAAAGCCATATCCAATAAGCTCGCGAAAATCGAATTGATAAATAAAAAGATCATTTCCGTTAATAACAGCGTTTTAGGTATTCTGAAAAACATCCGTAGCCGTCTGGACATTAACTGTACCGCGCTGACTACGGTATTGGAAAGAGCCAATACCAAACAGCAAAAAATCATTGACAAGATCGAAAGTATCCGTAGCAACATCACAAAGACGGGCAATCTTCCGGCTAACGCAAAGTCCGAGCTGGAAACGCTGGTCAGCGACGCTAAAACAGAGCTTGCTTCTGCAGAGAGCGAGTTCAGCAATATCAAGTCAGACATCGATACTGCTGTGTCGGATTCCTTCTCAAAGCTGGATGATGTTACCGATTTTATCCAGACGCTGAGCAGCGGGACCGATCAGCTGGATACGATTTTTGACAACGCGCTGGACACAACAGCAAATCTTAAAAAGGTATTAGGCAATCTTAAAACTTTTCTTGATACAGTTAAGGGAAAAATCAATACAATGATCGAAAAGGTCGGGGATGTTGAAAGCTCCAATCTGATTGAGAATATCGTTATGCCTATCATTGAGAATCCCGAGTCCCTGGGCAGCTTTGTATCTTCTCCGGTTGCTTATGATACCACAAGGATATATCCGCTCGATAATTACGGCACCGCCATGACTCCTTTCTATTCTTCACTGGCGCTTTGGGTAGGCGGCGTGGTGCTCGTGGCGGTACTCAACGTTGACCTGACAGCAAAAGACCGCAAAAAGCTTGGCAAGGCGAACTCGGTACAGCTTTTCTTCGGAAGATATTTTATCTTCTTTGTCATCAGCCAAATCCAGGCGATCATCATTGCGCTGGGCGATCTGTACTTCCTTAAGATCCAGTGTGAAAATCCGCTTATTTTCATTCTGACATGTATGATTTCAAGCATTGTCTATTCGCTGATAATCTACTCTTTGACGATAACCTTCAGTGTAATAGGAAAGGCGCTCGCGGTCATCATACTGATTCTTCAGGTAGCAGGCTCCGGCGGAACCTTTCCAATCGAACTCCTGCCTGCGCCGTTCAAGGCTATCGCTCCGTTTTTGCCGTTCAGATACGGTATCAACGCCTTGCGCGAGACGGTTGCCGGTATGGATTCCGCAGCCTATTTGAATGATATCGGTATGCTTCTGCTGTTTATCATTCCTGCGCTGATCCTCGGACTTCTTCTGAGAAAGCCGTGTATCAAAATCATCGACTTCTTTAATGAAAAGGTTGAAGAGAGCGATCTGGTAATATAACCGGAGAAATTTAAAGGTTATGATAATATGAAGAAATACTTTTGCGCCGTTTTAACTGTACTTTTATCACTTTCGGTTTTATCGGGTTGTGCTCCTCAAAGCAGCAGTGACGAACCGTCCGGCATTACCGGCACCACTGCCGTCATACAAAGCTCCGGCTCACAGCCGTCGTCAACAGTACCTGCGGCAACGCGGGAACAAAGCTCACGAGCTGAACAGCAAAACACGGGCGATCTTTATTTTTCAAATCAGGATATTCGCGAATCACCCACGTGGGTTACTCAGCTTGATGCCGTGAACGATACTCAACAGCTCATTGTTGTTGCAGGTGTTGATAAAAACACGGCGTATGTAACAATGCATGAGAAGGACGCCGAAGGAAAATGGCAGCAGATAATCACAACTCCGGGTTTTATCGGCCTTGATGGCCTTGGAAATGCCGATGTTTATCACAGCTATACTCCAATCGGTACTTTTACAATTGATAAGGCGTTCGGTCTTGCCGACGATCCCGGCTGTGATTATGATTACGCCTATCAGTATGTTTTGAATATGGGCTATAACTGTGAAGGCATACCCGAAAAGGGCTGCGCGTTTTTCTTTCACTGCTTCCGGGTAAACCGCCCTTACACGGGAGGTTGTGTAGCTGTTCCCGAAAATATTATGAAGTTCATTATGCAGCATATCAAGCCCGGATGCAAAATCACAATCGATTATCTTGAAAATATGAACGGCAGTCTTGATGAATAAAATAAATTTGCCCCGTAAGTCAGTATCTGATTTACGGGGTTGTTTATTTGTTTATTTTGCTTTTCTTAACATGAACTTTCTTGCAATGTTAAATCCTATTTTATAAGGCAAAGGTCTCAAGGCTTTGTCCGCTTCCTTTAGCATTTTACGGATCGGTATTTCCTGTGGACAGTGTTTTTCACATTTTCCGCAGCCTACGCACTGCGACGCAAACGCGCTGTCTTTGGTAAGCGCAACGGTTTGACCGTACTCCAGCCGTCCCTGTTTTTTGCCCTCGATGAACATAGCGTTGTAACAGCGGAAGGTTCCGGGAATATCAACACCCTTAGGACACGGCATACAGTAACGGCAGCCGGTGCAGCCCACCTTTTCGTTTTCGCGGATTTTTTCGGTAACCAAAGCGAGGGTATCAAAATCAGCTTTGGTAAAATGGCCTGCCTGAGCGTCGGACGCCGTGCGGCAGTTTTCGCGTATCATTTCAAGCGAATTCATTCCCGACAGCACTACTGTGACCTCGGGTTGGTTGTACAGCCAGCGAAAGCTCCATTCGGCAGGAGTCCACCCTTTGCCGCTGTCCGCCATGACTTTTTTGGCGGAATCCGGCAGCATATTGACCAGCTTACCGCCGCGGAGCGGCTCCATAATAACTACCGGTATTCCCATTGCAGCGGCCGCCTTTAATCCGTCAACGCCCGCCTGCGAAAACTCATCAAAATAATTGTATTGGATCTGGCAAATATCCCAGTCATAATCATTAAGAATCTTTAAAAATCCGTCTGAGTTTCCGTGATACGAAAATCCGATGTTGCGTATAGCTCCGCTTTTTTTCTTTTCATTTATCCAGTCAAGTAGACCGACTTTTTTAAGCTTTTCCCACATGGCTATATCCGTCAGGTGGTGCATCAGGTAGTAATCGACATAGTCGGTGCGCAGCCGTGACAGCTGCTCGTTAAAGTACTTGTCAAGCGCCGGGTAGCTTCCGACAAGATATTGCGGCAGCTTAGTGGCGATTTTTATTTTTGAGCGAATTCCGTTTCGTTCAAAAATTTCTCCTACAGCCGCCTCGCTTCCGCTGTAGATATACGCCGTATCATAGTAGTTTACTCCAAGGCGGTACGCCTCCATAATTTCGCGTTCGGCTTCGTCAATGTCAATACCCGAACCTTTTTTGTTAAACCTCATACAGCCAAAGCCAAGCAGTGAAAGCTCTTCGCCGTGTTTATCTTTTCTGTATTGCATAATTTCTCCGTCCTTTTATGGATTAGATACTGCGCAACGGTTATAATCTGATTCTATTCTACAACATTAACACAGATTGTCAAGTAATAAAATTGTTGACTAAGCTTTTTTGATATGCTAACATAAAAGCAATAAACACAAGAGGTGTTACAAAATGTTTGGAAATAAGAAAAAATATCCGTGGAACAAAGCCCGCGATGAAAATATGAATAATAACTCAGGCAATGACCGCTCAAAAGCTTTCGCGAACAGAGAGGATCCTGCCGAAATGAACGACGTTTACGCCGGCCCGGAGTTTTTCAGGGGCAAGCCGGATCCTGCCGAAATGATGGCGGTATACGCCGGTCCGGAATATTTTTCAAATAACGCGGATCACTCAAACGCCGTACCCGGTGTATTTGTAAATATGAAAGAACAATCACCGTCAGACACGCAGGCTTTATTCTGCAAAAACTGCGGAAACAAAATAAAATCAAACTATAAGTTTTGCGGTTACTGCGGTTCAAAGCTTGAGGAATGATCATGGACGGCTCATCCTTTCCCTTTAAGCTGCAAAGCTGTGTGTGGGAAATTACACTTGCCTGTTGCTTCAACTGTGCATACTGCGGATCACGTGCAGGAAAAGCGCGGGAAAACGAGCTTAATACAGCCGAATGTCTTGACGTCGCGCGTCAGCTGGGCGAAATGGGGTGCCGCAGGGTTTCGCTGATAGGCGGCGAGGTTTTTATGCGCCCCGACTGGGCGGAGATAGCCGCGGCACTTACTTCAAGGTCGATAAAAACAGCTATAATCACCAACGGTTTCAAAATGTCGGCGCCTGTTATCGAAAAGCTAAAGCGCACCGGCATTGAATCCGTGGCTGTGTCGCTTGACGGTCCGCGCCGGGTTCACGACGCGTTCCGCCAAAAGGGAAGCTATACCCGCGCGGTCAACACTGTTTTTTCGCTTGCCCGGGCAGGGATCCCGGTTTCGGTTATAAGCGCTCTGCGCGCCGATAACGCGCCGCTGCTTGCTGAGTTTTATGACGAAATAAAAACATTTCCGCTTTTTGCATGGCAAATTCAGGCGTGCTCGCCAATGGGCTACGCCGGAAGCAACAGCCTTAACGTCGGCTTTGACGCAAAAAAGGTGATAGATTTTGTTTACCGCACCGTGCCTGACGCACCTTTTTGGGTAGGTGTTGCCGACAACATCGGATACTATACTCCTGAAGAGGGCGTGCTTCGCGGAAAAAGGAATTCTTTTTTTGAGGGCTGTTCGGCAGGGCTGACTACGATTGGCATCGACAGCACCGGCAATGTGCGCGGCTGCGAGTCGATGTATGACGAACGCTTTACGGAGGGGAACCTGCGTGAACGTTCCCTTGAAGATATCTGGACATCTCCAAACGCCTTCGCCTATAACCGCCGTTTTGAGGCTTCAATGCTCGGGGGAGGCTGCAAGGGCTGTGTCCACGGCGAATACTGTGCCGGGGGCTGCCGTTCATACAATTATTTTACCACGGGTAATTTGTATCAAAACGCGCTTTGCCCAAATGCCTTAAAATAATATATTTAATACTAATACCTAATAAAAAGTAGCCAATCTTTGCGGTCTATTTTCCACAATACTGCGTTGCCTTGCAAGGCGCCAGCCTTGCCGCGTCCTCCGCCTTGTCTTGCGAAAAATATCCTCGCAAAATATAAGTCTACTTTCTATCAGGAATTAGTATAATAAGACAAAACGGGAGGTCGCAAAACCTCCCGTATATTTATACTATTCATTGTTTTTTATTAAGCCGCAAACGCAGTAGTAAAGCGGAATTGTCAAAAATACGATCCAACCGTACCCCCAGCCGCCGCATATGTTAAAGTATCCGAATATAATGTATGATGCCGCCGCCAGAACAGGAAAGGCAAAATGAGACGGATTTTTCTTGAATATCGCGTCAACCAGCGAGTAGTAAAGCGGAATCGCTAAAAAGCAAATCCAGCTCAGCGCCCAGCCAAAGCACAATCCGCTTGCGCCCCAGGCAAGAAACGCAATAAGTGATACCGCCCAAAACGGGAACTTGAGAAACGCCTTGTGCATTTTTGTTTTGTTATGCCTGTTTTGTTCCGAATTCAGATCTTCATCAACCATAACGTTGCCGTCCTTATCGGTGTAAACCCGGTTTTTGCCGTTTTCCTCAACATGAATTCCGTCCCAGCCCACATGAACGTTGTCGCCGTTCTTATCAAGCACGTTTACTCCGTCCTTATATGAAATGTGAACCTTTTCGCCTTCCTTGTTCTCCACATGGATCCCGTTCTTAAACGAAACCTTGTCGCTCTTCACATAATGCGTTTCCGGGTCGGGTTCTTTTTTATCTGTGCCGTCCGCGTTTTCCTGCTGTGCGTTTTCTGCTTCCGCTTTTTTGCCTGTAAGCATTTCGTCAAGAGTTACGCCGTAAATTTCCGCCAGCTTGATCAAGTTGTCGGTATCGGGCGAAGCTTCGGCGCGTTCCCATTTTGAAACCGCCTGTCTGCTTACTCCTGTTTTTTCGGCAAGTTCTTCCTGACTGAGATTGCTTTCTTTTCTGTATTGCAAAAGTCTGTTAGCTGTTTCAATATTCATACAAAAACCTCCGTTTGAACTGTTTTGTTGACTTAATTGTATCACGCAACCGCTGTTTTTACCATACATTTTGATTTACAACGTCCGCAACCGCCGGTTGCGGGCCGTTTTTCTGCTGTAATCAACGGCTTTTCCGGCTGTCAAGGTAGTCCTGAAGAATAATTGTCGCGGCAACCTCGTCAACAATATCTTTGCGTTTTTTTCCGCGCGTGTTTGTTGTATTCAAAAAATTATGTGCTGTAACCGTTGTTCCGCGTTCATCCTGCATAACCGCTTCAAGTCCCGTAAGCTCCGATATTTTCCGCGCGAAATCTCTTGCGGCGCGCGCGCTTTCGCCCTCTGAACCGTCCATGTTTTTCGGCAAGCCCACCACAATTAATTCAGCCTTGCACTCTTTAGCCGCCAGGGCAACCTTTTCGGGCAATTTTTTGGGAGATTTTTCAAAGATGACCGTATAGGGTGAAGCTAAAAACTCGGTTTTGTCGCATACTGCAATTCCCGTCCTCGCTTTTCCAAGGTCAACCGACATTATAATCATAATATAAATCCTTTCAGCTTGATAAATACATTATAATTCAAAAGCGTAAAATATACAATCATTTTATTTTCGCTCTGCGCTTGTGCGCTTCTATTTTGCAAAACAAGCTTAAAAATCTCATTCACACAGTGACAAAAGAATAACCCGCCCCGAGTTATAATTGTTTCACAAGTTAACCTAAAGTTAGGATGTTGAAAATGATGAACTCGTCAGGACGGGTGCGCCGCCATAGAGCAGGCGCACAGGAAATCGCGGTAAAAAGGGCGGTGATCTCCGCTGTTTATGCGGCGCTGGGAGCCGTAATATCACGCGGTGCGTTGCTCGGAAATTTGTCGCCGTTTGGTGTGTCGTTTGCCGCGGCGGTGCCGGGAAAATATGTTTTGCCCTCTTTGCTCGGTTCTGTGTTCGGCTATGTTTTGCTTATACCCACCGACAGCTTCCGCTACATTGCGGCGGTGGCGGCAGTGGGCGCGGCAAGGTGGCTGCTCGGCGAGTTCAACCGCATTCGCAAGAGCAGGTTTTTTGCTCCGGTTACGGCGTTTGCCGCCGTGTTGTCCACAGGACTTGCCCTGCTGTTCGGCGGTCTCGGCGGAATAAATTCGTTTTCGGTTTGTCTGCTTGAAGCCGTCCTTTCGGGCGCGGTGGCATATTTTCTCGCGACAACGGTCAGAGTTTATGACGAGCGCCGAAGCCTTGCCGCCTGCTCAATGCAGGAAAGCGCAAGCCTTGTTATGACCGCCTGTGTGCTCATGCTTTCGCTTGCCGGCGTGGCTATCGAGGGCGTTTCGCTCGGAAGAATAATAGCCGTAACCGTTATTCTTCTTTGCGCGCGCTACGGCGGAGTGGGCGGAGGTTCGGTAAGCGGCATAGCTACAGGCGCGGTGTTCAGCCTTGCCGATCTCAACAACGGCTACATCTGCGGAGGGTTCTCGTTCGGCGGCCTTATGTCCGGACTGTTTTCTCCGCTCGGAAAATTCGGCTGCGCCGCGTCCTTCACGATATCAAACTCTCTTATGAGTCTTGCTTTCGGCAGACAAAACGTTCTCGCCGTATCGCTTACGGAAAGTCTGATCGGCTCGGCGGTGTTCCTTTTGCTGCCCGGGGAGCTCGGCAATCTTATCTCGCCGGTTTTCAGCCGTGAGGAAAACGCCACGCTCGGCGAAACGCTCAGAAGGAACATCGTAATGCGCCTTGGCTTTGCGTCAAAGGCGATTTCCGAGGTGCGCCGCGATGTAAAGGATGTTTCCGAAAAGCTCGGCGAAATGTACTCGCCGTCGTTCGACAAGGTATGCGAAAACGTCGCCGGCGAGGTGTGCAGCGGCTGCGGAATGCGTATGTACTGCTACGAGCACGAGCGCGGAGTGACTCGCGACGATTTTTTCAGGCTTGAAGAGCCGCTCAGAAAGCAAACGGCAATCAGCGATGCCGACGTTGAAAAAACCTTTGTCAAGGCGTGCTGCAAAAAAGGCGAGATAGCCGACAGCATGAATATCAACTACCGCAACTTGCTCGCCGCTCAGGAGGCGTCGCGGCGTGTGGCTGAAATCCGTGGCGCGGTGGCAGGCCAGTTTTCGGGCGTCAGCGATATCCTCAGCGACATGGCTGACGAATTTCGCTCAACCATGAAGTGCGATTCCGATTGCGCACAGCGCATATCGGCGGCGTTGGCGGCGGCAGGCTTTCCGTGCGTAGAGTGCATTTGCCTGATAAACGGCAGCGGAAGGGTAAACGTCGAGCTTGAATTTCCGGAAAACGAAGAACGCATACCCAAAGGGCTGTTAATGCGCGAGGTAAGCAAGTGCTGCGGAAAACGCTTTGACCTTCCGGTGCTCAGCCGTGCAGGAAACCGCGTCCGCGCCGCGCTGTGTGAAATGCCGCTTTACGATGTTGAAATCGGCAGCGACCAGCACATAGCAAACTCGGGAAAGCTGTGCGGCGACTGCATAGATTATTTTAACGACGGTTTCGGAACGACCTACTCAATGATCTGCGACGGAATGGGCACGGGCGGCAGAGCTGCCGTGGACGGCAACATGGCGGTCTCGGTAATGGGCAGGCTGCTGCGCTCGGGGCTTACCCCGTCAAGCGCATTGCAGGTTGTGAACACTGCGCTCATGATCAAGAGCGATGACGAAAGTCTTTCGACCGTTGACCTTGCGGGCGTCGATCTTTACAGCGGCAAAGTAAAGCTTCAAAAGGCGGGTGCGCCGCTGACCTTTATCAAAAAAGGCGGAAGAATAATAAAAAAAGAAATGCCGTCGCTCCCTGCCGGGATACTCAACGGCATAAAATTCAAAACAGATTCAGTTAAACTAAACACGGGAGACATGGTGGTTATGGTATCTGACGGTGTTGTAACCGGCGACGAAAAATGGCTTGAAAAGCTGATAAAAAGCTGGAACGAGGGTTCAACCCAAGAGCTTGCCCGCGCGGTTGTCGAGGAGGCGGTACGCCGCAGAGCGTTAGTGCGCGACGATGACGTCACCGCAGTGGCAATGCGCCTTACCGATTACGGTGAATAATAAGAAAAAACCGGCAGACAGCCGATCCGTTCGGGTTAACTGTCTGCCCGGTATATTAATCTTGATTTGAATCATAAATTCCGGAAATGACGGGAATGCTCGATTCATTGTCAAGCAGAATAAATATAAAAGGCTTGTCAAAGCGGAGTGTGTCTTTACCGCTCTGTTTTGACGGGCTTTTTTCGGCTTTAAGTTGGGTGTACTGCGTATTGATGCCCTCCGAAGAAACCGTCAGCGACGGCTCAAGCTCATACATTTCGTTAAGCTTAAGCTTGTCTGCAATATTCATGGCTTTAAACTTTGCCTCATCCGAAAACAAAGTGTAAAATCCGCTTTTTTGAAGCGCTGCGGAAAGCGGTTTTCCCTTGCTGCCCGAATCGACCGAAAACCACGGAAGCTCCGACTTTACCGTTTTTTTAACATCCTGGCTGTTTAACAGGGCGTTATATTCGTTAACGTCAAAATATTGCATGTAATCCTTCAGCTGAGTTTTGCCCTTTGGCATAACAACCATAAGCTTAAGCGGATTGCCGGCGGTGTATTTTAAGATCCCCTCGGCCTTTTCCGTGCTCAAATAGCTTTCCTCCGAGGTTATCACGGCGTCGCCGGACTTTGCGTCCTCGCTCAAAAATCTGTCCGTAACGCTTAATGCCGAAGCAGTATACATTTTGTCCTTTTTATCGGCGCCGATCTCAACGGAACCGGAAAACTGCGGATAATCCTTAAAAAGCTTTGACTGCTTTTGGTTAAAGTCATCCGCGGAAAAATCCGAGCGTATAATATTTATCCCGTAAAAATCTGCGTTTGTCTGCAAAAACGCCTTGGTTATTTCCGTGTCCTTGTTTACAAAAACATTGTTAAACAGGCTCACATGATTTGATTTCAGGGGATTATAACCGTCTTCGCGTTCGCTTTTCTTTGGCTGGGCAACAGCCTCCATCCGGCTCTTAAAATAAGATGAGCAGGTATTCAGTTCCTCGGCGGTCAGCGCGCCTAATCCCACAAGTATCTCATTTTTAGCGTCGCCCGATGCACCGTTGGCAAGCAGCGAAAGCTGTAAAACGGTGTTTGCAGGCGAAAAAGCAAAGGTCTTTCCCTTATATTCGTCATATTTCGCGCGAAAAAGCTTAAACCCAAGTCCCTCTGCGGCGTTTGCATAGGTGTTGTAGCTGTTCGGCGGTTCGGTTGCGCCGTCACTGTAATTAAACGTTTCGGCAGCTTCCTTTTCACGCTTTTGACCGGATGATATTATCTCTCCGTCCGAAAATTCCCCGGCGTTTGCGCACGAGGTGAAAACCACGGCGGAAAAAAGCAGGCCGGCAATCAAGGCTTTAAATTTCATTTCAGCACTCCGTTAGTCTTAGTAAGCTCCGCGGCGAGCTTTAAAATATCCTCCGCAGCCTGCGGATGAGAAAGTCTTTTACAGTTTTTTCTCATCTCGGCGAGGGCGGTCGGGGAATTTAAAAGCCCCAAAATCTGCTGAGCGCCAAGCTCCTTGTCAACAAGAATAGCCGCGTTCTGAGAAATAAGGAATTTTACGTTGTCAAGCTCCTGCCCCGGATACGCGCTGTAAATAGCCATAGGCAGGTGGCAGGCGAGGCTTTCCGTAACCGTCAGTCCTCCGGGCTTTGTCACGATCAGGTCGGACACGTGCATATAATCCTCGACGTTGTTAACAAAGAAAAGCAGCTTTGTGTTGTCTTCGGTGCCAAGCTCAGCAATGTGCTTTTTGAATTTTTCATAAAGCTTTTCGTTTTTTCCGGTTATTACAATAAACTGCAAGTCCTTATTCGCTTTGGCAAGCTGTTCATAAAAATTCAAAACACCGGAAACGCCAAACGAACCCGCCATAAGCAGAATGGTTGTTTTACCTGAGTCAAGTCCTTCGCGCGCGCATATTTCCTCCTTTTTACCGGGCTCGCTGAATTTGTCAAAGGTGGGGATCCCCAGCGGATAAATCTTAGATTCATCAACGCCGTATTCCTCCATAAGCTTTTTGGCCATCTGAGGTTCTGCAACAACATAAGCGTCAATGTTCGGCGAAATATATGTGCGGTGGCTGTCATAATCGGTGATAATGCTTATTGCCTTAACGTTGGTTTGACCTTTTCTTTTAAGCCGCGATACCATCGCCGAAATAAACGGATGGCACATAATCAAAATATCGGGATTGTATTCCTCAATAGTTTCAAGCAATCTTTCCGACATCATCGAATTAGACCGCATTACCGCCTTGTACATAGCGTTCTTCTGGTCGGTGATTTTGTAAAATTTACCGTATACCTTCGGGGCCTTTGTAGCCATAATGTAATATCCCTTACAAACGGTTTTATCATACACCTTTCCTATGGAGCGCAGTCCGTCCACCACATGGACCTCGGTGCCGGGACTCAGTACTCTGATTTTTTCCTCGAGCGCGGCTGCGGCGCGTTTATGGCCTCCGCCTGTAGAAGCAGATAATATCAATACCTTCATTTGCAGTGCCTCTTTTCACATCATTATCAAAATAATTCCATATTATTTTCAGATTAACCTATATACTATATATTATAAGGAATCTTTAAAGTTTTTCAACAGATAATTTAAAAAAAGTGTCCGGATTTGTTATCTGTCAGCGTTTTTTTCAAAAAAACCGCTTTGAAAAACGTCTGAAAACAGATAGTATTATATTTTCACAAAAATTCAATTAAAAGATTGTGCGAATACTTGTGATTTGCCACTTTATTTTTTTGAATTTATATAGTAAAATAAAACTTGAATACAAATATAATTTACATATAAGATATTATAATCAGGGGTGGATTATGAAATCAGGTCAATACCAAGGCGCTTCTGTTCCGGATGAGTATGTAGACATCTCAAGCGGCAGAGCGGTTTTTCAACCTGAAATTTCGCATGGCGGAAAGTACGGCAGGAAAAAGAGCAACAAGGGCAAAATTGCCGTAATTATTTCCGTAGCGGTTGTTGTGGCGGCCGCGTTGGGAATTACAGGTTTTTGTTTAATGAACAACGTCAACAAGGAGCCCGAAAAAAAGGTTCCCGTTGAATTCAAGTTTCCCGGCACAAAGGTTTCGGGAATCGATATAACAGGTAAAAATTTTAAAGACGCCAAAAAGCTTCTTGAGGCAAATAAGAAAAAGTTTATCAAGCCGGTAAAAATTGATATAACCGCCAACGGCGAGCCCACTCAGCTCACCCAGGAGGATTTCAGCTATACCTACGACATCGACAAGGTGCTTGAAACCGCCAAGCGCGAGGCAGAGTCAGGCGGCGAAAGTGAAACAGCCGCCACCACCGACACCGAGGGCAAGAAAGAATACAAGGTGACCGCTACGGTAACAACCGATTCAATATCAAACAACGTTACCAATTTTTGCGAGAACAACGACAAAGAAGCCGTAAACGCGTGGGTTTCAAAGTTCCACCCGTATTCCGACAACAGGTTCGAATACGAGGACGCGATCGAGGGCTACAAGGTCAATTCAAACGACCTTAAAAACAAGCTTGTTGAATTTTTCGCGAGCGGCAACAATTATGCCGAAATCAAAGCTGAGGGCGAAACCCTCAAAGCAGAGGTAAGCAAGGACTTTTTGAAAAAGAACATTGTAAAGCTTGCCACCTACAAAACTATCTCTTACAATTCCATGGACGGCACAACCAACATGAAGGTTGCGCTTGAAGCCTGCAACGGCTCGATTATCGACCCGAACAAAATTTGGTCGTTCAACGAATGTACAGGCGACTCAAACCAAACCGAAAACGGTTATAAGCCTGCGGGCGTTATTTCCGAAGGACAGTTTACCACCGGCGTAGGCGGAGGAATCTGCCAGGCAAGCTCAACTATCTACAACGCGGCGATCCGTGCAAATATGACAATCGAAGACCGCTATTGCCACCAGTTCTCGTCGGCATATGTTCCCACGGGACTCGACGCCACGATCGACTATCCGCGTCTTGACTTAAAGCTCGAAAACACCTCGGGCTATCAGATGTTTTTAGAGTGCAAGGTTGACGGCACAACGCTGTACGCAACCTTCTGGGGCTACCACAGCCCGGATTACGACGTGATCAAAACCCGCAACAAGCTCGAAAGCCAGGGCGATAAAACCTATAAGGTAAGAGCATGGAGGGTTTATTACAAGGACGGCAAAAAGGTAGACGAAGAGGAACTTTTTGTTTCCGAATATGACTACGGCGGAAGCGGATTTATCGACGCCGAGGGCGACACCGGCGCAGAGGATATTGAATACACAGCGCCGAGCGATACCTCATCCGAAAGCTCAACCGCCGAATCATCTTCGGCAAGCACCAACGATTCCGAGCAGAGCAATTCCGACCAAAACTATAATCAGGATACCGGTCAGTCGGACACTCCGGTGTCCACCTATTCCGAGCAATCATCAAACACTGATGAAAGCTCCGCGCAGCAGTCGCAGCCGTCGGAAACTCCCGAGCTTACTCCGACTCAATAAATCAGAAAAATTTACAAAAGTATAAATCACTCCGTACAAAATAAACTAAGTACGGGGTGATTTTTTATGATTAAAAAGACAGGCAGGGCAACCTACCGTTTTGAAAATATGCCTTCAATAGCGGGCTACGCCTCTGTTGTGGGACAAAAGGAGCTTGAAGGACCGCTCGGCGAAGGCTTTGACCGTGTAATACCTGACAGCTATAACGGATGCGAAACCTTCGAGGAAGCGGAAGCGAAGATGCAGCGCAGCGCGCTTAATATCGCCGCTTCAAAAAGCGGAATAAAAACCGGGGAAATCGACTGCGTCTTTGCCGGCGATTTGCTTAACCAGTGCATAGGCTCAAGCTTCGGGCTTAAGGATTTCGGCATCCCGTATCTCGGTCAGTACGCTGCCTGCTCAACCATGGCGCAAAACCTAATCATGGCGGCGGTGTTTGTTGAATCCGGAGCCGCAAAAACCGCCGCGTGCGCCACATCGTCACACTTTTGCTCCGCGGAACGCCAGTACCGCTTTCCAATGGAATACGGCAGCGTCCGCACCCCCACAGCTCAGTGGACAGTCACAGGCGCCGGAAGCTGTGTGCTCACTCAATCACCGTCCAAAATCCGCATAGCCGCCGCAACCGTCGGAAAAATCACCGACCTCGAGGTCACCGACGCCAATAATATGGGCGCGGCTATGGCTCCTGCTGCGGCGGACACCATACTACGGTTTTTTCGCGACACGGGCAGCGATGTTGACGACTACGACATGATATTCACCGGCGATCTCGGCGCGGTGGGGAGCGAGGTGCTGCTCGAGCTGATGAAAAAAGAGGATATTTTTCTTAAAGAAAAGCACCGCGACTGCGGTATGATGATATTCGACCGCAGGATGCGGCTGCTGCGCGTCTGTGCTGTGTTCCGAAATTCTCAACGGTATGCGTGACGGAAAATACAAAAACATCCTCTTTGTCGCCACAGGCGCATTGTTGAGCGTAACCTCTGTGGGACAAAAGAAAACCATCCCCTCGGTTGCCCATCTTGTAAACATTGTCAGCGCGGAAATCTGACTTGACCCGGAGCTTTTGTGTTCCGGGTTTTATACTGTAAAAGTTAAATTAATTTGGCATACGGTTGTTGACATAATGTAAAACAAAGTGTAAAATAAAAAATGTATATAACCTAAAACGCAGTACCAAAATTATAAGGACTAAAGCTATGGAAATTAAGGTTTATTCTATTTGCCACATCGGTAAAGTCAGAGAAAAAAATCAGGATAATTATTACTGTAACGGAATAATGCCCGATCCCGAAAGCCCGAATTTTAAATACGGCGGAAGCTTCGACGCTTCATCGCCGCTGCTTTTCGGCGTCTTTGACGGAATGGGCGGCCACCTTCACGGTGAACGCGCGTCACTTTATGCCGTTCAAACCTGCGAGGCGCTTTTCTCGAATTATAAAGGCGGAAATCCCTTTGGCACAATGAACGAAATCTGCTACACCGCCAACAAACTGATTTGCGACGAAATGGAAAACGTAGTAAAGGGCAGAATGGGCACAACCGCGTCAATGCTACTGTTTGAGCAGGGCGGTATGTTTGTGTGCAATCTCGGCGACAGCCCTATATTTCTGCTTCACCGCGGCGAGCTTCGCCGCGTTTCCTACGAACACACCGAACGCCATAACTACGAACAGATTTTTGGCGAAAATTATGACAAGAAAAAGAAGTTCAGGCTAACACAGCACCTGGGCATCTTCCCAAACGAAATGGAGCTTTCCCCCTACAACAGCCGTGAAAGCATCGAAACGGGCGACAGGTTCCTAATATGCAGCGACGGCGTTACCGATATGATTTCCGATGAAGAGATCCGCAGCATCATACTGTCCTCGGGATCTGTAGAAAAAGCGGCTGAGCAGCTTTTGAATACCGCGCTTGACAACGGCGGAAGGGACAACACCACAATAATCCTCGGCGAAATAACAGGAAATGTACCCAAAGCCAACTTTATTCCGCCTGTCGCGAAGCAGCCGGACTACTCCGCTGCCGCTTATGAAGCACCCACGGCTGCTCCGCAAATGAGCAATTCCGATAATAATGCCGTGCCCGCGCCTTCGTATGGCTATTCTCAGAGCAACCCTGCGATTGCAGAAAACCGCGGCAGCCGCGGACGCACTCCGCTTATAATTATCGCCGCAGTTCTTGCCGCGATCGCTCTGATCATCGGCGGCATCCTGGTATTCAGACTGATCGGCAATTCAAACGACGCCGCGTCATCAACTCAGGCAACCACTCAGTCATCGGAAAAATCCCAAAGCAGCAATTCATCCGACAATAAAAAGTACGACCGGATCAAGGACGATGTCACAAAGGTATTGGATGGTGTCGACGGAATCATTATTGATATAAACGGAGAAACGTCGCCTGCCCCCGAAGAAACAATACCTGCAACGGTAGATAATAACGTTGAAGAAAACGGTGAGCAATACGGCGATCAGAATGACGAGCAATTAATTGAATAAATTCTTCGTCAGGGGTTAAAAAGAGTCAGTAATTGTATGGGGCAAAGGAGAGATTCTTTTGTATGATATAGGAAGTGTTTGGAAAGACTGGAAAATAGTCAGGCTTATCGGTGAAGGCAGCTTCGGCAAGGTCTACGAAATCGAAAGAAACCAGTTTGGGATCGAAGAACACAGCGCAATGAAGGTTGTCAAAATACCAAACTCAACCGCCGAGGTTCAAAGCCTCAAAAGCGAGGGTATGGATCAGGGCAGTCTCAAAGAGTATTACATGGGTTTGGTTGAGGATTTTTCTCAGGAAATCGCCCTTATGATCAAGCTTAAAAGCAATCCGGGAATCGTTGAATGCGAGGACTATACCGTTATTGAGCACAAGAATGATTTCGGCTGGGATATTATAATCCGCATGGAGCTGTTAACTCCGCTTTCAAAGGTTATCGCAAGCCGCGAGCTAACCGAGGACGAGGTGATCGACCTCGGCATCAGCCTCTGCGACGCGCTGACTGTTTGCCACAAAAACAAAATAATTCACCGCGATATAAAAATAGATAATATTTTTGTTACCGATACAGGGTTCTATAAACTGGGCGACTTCGGAGTTGCCCGGACAATCGACAAAACCGCCGCGGGACTTTCAAAAAAAGGCACCTACACCTACATGGCTCCCGAGGTTTACAGGGGCGAGGAATACGGGCACAAAGCCGACATCTATTCCCTTGGAATGGTAATGTACAGGCTTCTTAACCACAACCGTGAACCGTTTTTACCCAAACCGCCGGCAAATGTTAAGTACAGCGACAAAAACAACGCGCTGATAAGAAGAATGAGCGGCGAACGCTTTGAGCCGCCGTCAAACGCAAGCAGCGCCCTGGCTCAGGTTATAATGAAGGCTTGCGAGTACAAAGCAAACGACCGCTATTTAAACGCGTCAGATTTCAAACAGGCAATCCTGCAGGTAAAATCAGGGCAAGGCATTTCCGGGAACGCTGCGCAGGCTGCCGTCGGAGTCCAAACCGGCAATCCTACGCAATACGCGGATAGTTACGGCGTTAACAAATTCCCGGGTCAGCCATATGACCGGGGACCCGATTATAACAACGGTCGGCAGTACTCTAATGTAATCCCGAATACATATGAATCAAACCCTTGGAATTCAGGCGGTCCTTACGGTCCGTACAAGGACGATCACAACTACATGGGACAGTATCAGAACTTTCAAGGCAACACTAAACCAAAAAACAAAAACTCAACCGTGGCTATTTTACTGGGGTGGCTCGGAGTTCTGCTTGAGGTGTTAGGCATAGTGGTCACCAAGGCAAACCAATGGGTCAAGCCGCAGGTGCTTCTTGTTATAATAATCGTAGCCATGCTGATAACAGCGGTTATGATGGTTATTTTTACTTTCGGAAAAAAGGTAAAGGCGGCATGGGTGATAATGATAATTTCATCGGTGCTGTCGCTTTCCATAGTTAACATAATCGCTTCCTTTATGTTTTACAACGACGTTTTTTACAATCAAAACCGGCGATAAAAATCAAAAGGCTGCCTTAACGGGCGGCCTTTCTGACAGAGGTATTTTTTATGAGAACTGACTTTACCGTGCGCACCAAGCGCCTTACGCTTGTGCCGCTGAGCATGAAATATCTTGACACGACCTGCGACTACGCCATGAACTCGGAAAACGCCGCCCTTATGGTTTATCTTCCTAAGCGCAGCAGGGAAGAGGTGGCTGAGTTTATCAAGGAAGCCGAGGCTCAGTGGAAGCTTCCTCAGCCCGATATCTGCGAATTTGCCATGCTGCTCGGCGGCGAGCATATCGGAGGAATGACAATGTACTTTGAAGGCGATTACACGCGCGGAGAATTGGGATGGATCGTGCACCGTGATTATTGGGGACACGGTTACGCCGCAGAAGCGGCGCGCGGCCTTATTGATTTTTTTGCGGAAAAAATGAAAATTAACCGCTTTATCGCACACTGCGACGCCGAAAACAAAGCGTCTGTCCGTGTCATGGAAAAGCTCGGCATGACCTTTGTTGAAACTCACGGCGGACGCTTCAACCGCTCAACCGAAGGAGAACGGCTTGAAAAGCTGTATGAAACAGTTCTCGGTTAAACCGAAAACCGGAAGGGAGTAAAATATGGATCAGTTTTCACGAACCGAAATTTTATTTGGCGACGAGGCAATGCAAAGGCTTAAAAACGCCAGAGTGGCGGTTTTCGGAATCGGAGGAGTCGGCGGATATGTTGTAGAGGCGCTTGCCCGTTCCGGCGTAGGTAGTCTTGACATTATTGATAACGACACCGTTGCGCTGTCAAATCTAAACAGGCAGATCATCGCCACTCACAGCACGATCGGAATGTATAAAACCGACGCGGCAAAGCAGCGTATCCACGACATCAACCCCGACTGTGTCGTAACCGCGTACAACACCTTTTTTATGCCCGAAAACGAGCACAAATTCGACTTTACACAGTACGACTATGTGATAGACGCTATCGACACGGTCAAGGGCAAGCTTGCGCTTGTTGTAAAGGCGGAAAAAGCAGGCGTGCCGGTAATCAGCTCTATGGGAGCCGGAAACAAGCTTCACCCCGAGCTTTTTGAGCTTGCCGACATTTACCAAACCTCGGTGTGCCCGCTTGCGCGGGTAATGCGTACCGAGCTTCGCAAGCGCGGAATCAAAAAGCTTAAGGTAGTATACTCAAAGGAACCGCCCGTCCGTCCGCTGAAAAAAACCGGTGAGGAAACCGTGCGGCGCGACATCCCGGGCTCAACGGCGTTTGTTCCTTCGGCTGCAGGTCTTATAATCGCCGGTGAGGTAATAAGAAATTTAGCCGGAATAGAATAGAAAAGTATAAAATATCACCTCCGTGGAAAAATATCCTCGGAGGTGTTTTTTATGAAAAAACGCGCAGCTGTAAAAAACACAGCGAAAAAGCCAAAGAAAACCAAACGCTACAACGGCGTTTACGATCCCGAATACGATCCCTTTGCCGAAACGGTTTTGATGAACGAAATGACAGGTGCCGTGCCTGCCGCGCCGAAAAGCCGTTTCGAGGAGGAAAATTACGATAACCTGGCACAGGGAGCTAACCTAAGCAGCAGATAAAAAAACGATGCCGGCTCAAAGCTTAAAAGCCGGCATCTGTTTTAATATATATCTAACGGCAGTATTTGACAAAACAGCGGAGTAAAGTCAGGTGTCTGCCTTCGTTCTTCCCTTAGATGAAATTTTACTCTGACTGCTGCAAATTATGCAGCTGTTTGGTAAGCTTTTTGGATTGCTGATATTTTTGCAGCCACATCATCACCATTGCCAAAATATATATTAGTGCGATCACCGCGCCGAGCACAAGATAAAACAGCGGTTTTTCTATTCCTTCCGGAGCTGAAATAAGCAGCATGACCACCGCCTCGATCAGTGCCAGTTCAATGATTTGCCTTATTACATACTGCCTGACGGACGGTTCTTTTTTATAGTATGTCACGCAGGTTGGCAGAATGCAGCAGGCTGCAATGAATAAGGGGCTGAGCAAATCTACGTAACGCAGCTCACGTTGTGGGTCGTACAACGTTCCCAGAATAACGGTTGCGGTCAGAATAAGCGTCACCAGAAAGAAAAACAGCTGAACGCGCGAAATGATAAATTCCCTGACAGTCATTTAGCCTTCTCCCTTCAGCGCCTGTTTTAAAGCAGGCACATATTTTCGTGATATAACAACCTGTTCACCGGAAAACAGCACAGCCGTAAAGCGGCTGTTCAAAGCCGGACGTATCGCGCTGACCTTCATCAGGTTGAGCAGAGTTGATTTGGATACACGGAGAAAATGCTTTTCCCTCAGCATATTCTCCAGCTCATAAAGCTTTTGTTTTGTTTCGTACACCTTGCTTTTTGTGTAGAGAAAGGTTTTGTTGTCCACGGCTTCAATATAGAAAATATCCGAAACCGCGATTTCATACTGCCTGTCGTCAGCTGTTCCCGTGAGCTGTCCCTGTCTGGATTTGACAAAGGCGACGATCTCGCGCACCTCGTCGCTGATGCTGTGGCAGTGTATTTCCAGTAATTCAGGTTTACTGTGGTCTGTAATAGTGACTTTTGTTTGCATTGTTAATACCGGGCTTTTATATCAAGCGTTCCCTCGTTCTTCAAGTAATAGTCGAACCANNNNTATCCTCATGATCGACGTCGCCGCTTCCGAGCATTTTTGCCGCAAAGGGGGAAATCAGCGGCAGGTCGGTAAAGTCCATATGCTCAACTCCCGAAAATACAACGGTTTTGCTGTCCTTAGCTTTGCCGGTAACATACTCGTTTACGTAAGGAAAGCCTTTTTCGTTCTTGTAATGTTCTCTATCATTATAATCTGTTTCTTTTATGAAATCAAGCAAAGGAACAGGGTATGGCTCTGAAAAATACACATTTTTACCGTTTTTAACATCTTTGATTTCCCCGAGCATGGTACCGTCAAGGTCGATCACAGCGTCAATATCCCTGCGTTCTCTTCCAAGCGCAACCGATGCCGCGCCGCCGAGGGAATGACCTATCAATCCTGTCTTACCGGTATCTGTCTTGTCCAAAATACTGAGGATCAGGGTTTTGTCGCCGGTGTGCCATGTATCGTCAAGCGTCTTGCTCTCCTTTGCCGCTTTAACGGTGTCAAGAACGAAATTTTCGTCGTCGACTCTGAGCTTCAGCCAGCTTTGCGAAAGCTTATATACCTCCTCATCGGTTGTCTGCTCATTTATTCCCATCACTTCCTCAATAAAATCCGTGTCAACGGTCACGGTTTTGCCGTCGGTGTCAGTCGTAAAGAAAGAGTGATGCGGATGGTCGAGCGCTGCGACGGTATACCCGTTGCTTGCAAGCTCGGTGTAGGTGGAAAAGTTGCTTTGATAATACCCGAACGCACCGTGAGAGAAAACAACAAGCGGAAATTCGCCGTCCGGGTTTTCAGGATAAAAGAAGTGAACCGGTACCTCCCGGAAGGAGCCGTCATTTTCAAACTCGTCAAGTCTGTTTTTATCAACAAGGATGGCGTCTGCCTCCTTTACGTTATATTTGCCTGTGACCGGAAGCTCGTTGTAGTTGGTGAAGATAAACGCCGGCACAAGCGATAAAGCAACAAGAACAACCGATAACACACAGCTGATGACCGTCGCGGACTTTTTCCTCAGACCGTTCGGATTTTTGCGCGTCACCGCCCGGGCTATTACGGCAATAAGCAGGCGAACCGCCAAAACAAACAGCGCGCCGAAGAACCGCCATTTCATATTTGTCGACGGGATCAAAATAATTCCGAGCAGCAAAGCGGTTTCGGCAGCTCTGATAATCATGCGGTTTTTCCGCCACGCGGCTTTTTCACGGAACTTGGTGAAGGTCAAAACGACCAGCGCTATTTCCGCCGTTGTAAATAAAACTAAAAACAAAATTCCCATAATCAAAATCCTTTCGTTTTGTTATGGACAAAGTATAGCCTGTTATCCCGTTGTTGACAACAGATTATGCGGTAAGATGCAAAAATCAGAGGTAAGATGCAATAGCCGGGAATAAATGTCAGCCTGCTAATATGCAGGGTTATGCATATTTGGAATTTAACAATACCGTATAATCTGTACATAGTTGCAAAACCAACAAAATAAATATTAAAATTGTGTAAATCTTTTTCTAAATAAATTACAAAAATATATTGAATATTGAATTATTTTTTATTATAATAAGAATGGAGTAGGAGGACAACTCCGGTATAGATTTATTTTATATCATAAGAAAGGAAGATTTGAAATGCACAAGAAAACGATTTCAGTAGTGCTCTGTCTGGCAATGCTGCTGTCAATGTTCGCAATGATGCCTGCGAACGCCGCGACAACAGACGCTGAGCCGACAGGCATACGTACAGTAGAAAGTCCCGATGACTTTTCGTGGGATAACGCAAACGTGTACTTTCTGCTGACCGACCGTTTTTACAACGGCAACACATCAAACGACCACAGCTACGGAAGAACGCTCGACCAAAGCGGAAGACCTATTTCCGGCTGGAACACATCTCCCGGTACCTTCCACGGCGGCGACTTCGCGGGCGTAACCAAAAAGCTTGAGGAAGGCTACTTTGACAAGCTCGGCGTCAATGCTATTTGGATTTCGGCTCCGTACGAGCAGATCCACGGCTATGTTACCCCGGGCGGCAACAACGACTTCGCCCACTATTCCTACCACGGTTACTATGTTCTTGACTACACCGAAACCGACGCGAACTTCGGTACAAGACAGGAGTTCAAAACACTGGTCGACACCGCGCACAAGCACGGCGTTCGTGTGGTAATGGATATCGTAATGAACCACGCCGGCTACAACACGATCAAGGATATGATCGAGTTCAACTTCGGTACCTTTAAAAACAAGTCTGCCGCTGAATCCTTCCTTTACAAGATCAACGGCGTAAACTCGCTCCACGATTATGTAAACTATGAAGCCACATCGGCAGATTGGGGCAGATGGTGGGGTTCAAGCTGGGTAAGAAGCGGACTTCCCGGATATTCCCAGGACGGCAGCGGCGACCTCACAAGCTGTCTTGCAGGTCTGCCCGACTTCCGTACCGAGTCAACAAACCGCGTATCTGTTCCCACCTTCCTCCAGGAAAAATGGAGAAAAGAGGGCACACTCAGCACAAAAATGACCAAATTCGGAAGCTCAAACACCGTTTCCGACTACATCTCATCATGGCTTGCCGACTGGGTTGAAACCTACGGCGTCGACGGCTTCCGCTGCGACACCGCAAAGCACGTTGAAATGGGCTCTTGGAAAAAGCTCAAAACAAAGTGCTCGGCAGCTCTCAAAAAATGGCGTCAGAATAACCCCAACGCTATCGGCGCAAACTGGGACGAAGACTTCTGGATGACAGGTGAAGCCTGGGGACACGGTCTCGGAAAGAGCGATTACTACAACAACGGCTTCGATTCGATGATCAACTTCAGCTTCTCCGGTTCGGGCGTACCCGGCAAGGACGGCATTGGCGGAATTTATCAAAACTACGCTTCAACAATCAACAACGACCAAAATTTTAACGCGCTTACATACATCTCGTCGCACGACTCCAACCTCGCAAAGAGCAAGGCAGACATGTTCTGGCAGGGCTCGGCGTTCCAGCTTATGCCCGGCGCGATCCAGCCCTTCTACGGCGACGAATCGGGCAGAGATTTTGTTTCGGGACTTAGCTTCGACGGCAACGGCGACTCCGGTCACTCGCTGCGAAGCGACATGAACTGGAACAGCACAAACACGGCGCTTCTTGCGCACTGGCAAAAGGTCGGCACCTTCCGTAGAAATCACGTGGCTGTCGGCGCAGGCCAGCACGCCACTGTATCGGCTTCCTCGGGCTACGCGTTCTCAAGAAGCTACGACGACGGAGTAACTACCGACGGAATCATCGCGGTAATCGGCGCGAACAAAAACACAAGTGTTGAAGTAACCGTTTCATCAATGTGGGGCAACGGAACAACCTTAACCAACGCCTACGACGGCACAACCGCGGTTGTATCAAACGGCAAGGTTAAGTTTAATTCGGGCTCTCAGGGCACGATCCTTATCGAAGGACCTCAGTCCACAATAAGCATGAGCCTCCGCGGCGATTACTCATTCTATGACAAGGAAACCGTAACTGTTTCTCTGCGCGGCGCAGACTACGCAATGGCAAGCATCAACGGCGGCTCACCGTTCCGCGTAACCAACGGTCAGACCTTTGAAATCGGTAACGGAATTCCCTTAGGCACAGTGTTTGAAGTAGAAATGACCGCTACAAACAGCGAAGAAACGCTCAAAAAGAGCTTCAGCTTCAAAAAGAAGGACCCCAACGCCGTTACAAGGGTATACTTTGACAACGGCGGCTACAATTGGGGCACACCCATCAACGCTTACATTTATGACGAGTCCGGCAACTCCGTAAAAGAAAACGCGGCATGGCCCGGTCAGTCAATGACTCTTGACAGATCCCTCGGACTCTATGTGATCGAGGTTCCCGACGACCTCACAAACGGCAACGTTATTTTCAGCGGCGGCAGCGGCAGATACCCCGGCGAAATGGAAACCGGACTTCCCATCCGCGAGGAAAACATGATCCTCCTCAGCGGCAACAGATGGGTAAAATACGACGGTCAGCAGGGACAGCCCGTAACTCAGCCCGATCCCTCAAGCTCAACAACGGTTTACTTTGACAACTCTTCAAGCAACTTCTCAACACCCACAATTTACTATTGGACAAGCGGCCAGTCCCAGGGCGGCGTATCATGGCCGGGCGTACCCATGGAGAAGTACAAGGGCAATGTTTACAAGTACACCATTCCCAATCAGTACAACTGCTGCATATTCAGCAACGGCAACGAGCAGACCAAGACCGGCGACCTCAGCATCCCGGGCAACAACTACATCTACAACAACGGCAACTGGAGCGCTTATGCCGACGCCGAGGTTCCCACATCCGCAACCACACCCACATCCGCCACATCACCCACAGGCGGTACGGGCGGAGATTCCATCACAGTGCTTTTGGGCGACTCTAACCTTGACGGCAATGTAACCATCAAAGACGCAACACTCATTCAGCATCACGCGGCGACTATCCGCGAGCTTACAGGCGCGGCATACTTTGCCGGCGACGTTAACAAGGATAATAGCGTCAACATCAAGGACGCTACAGCTATCCAGTACTTCATCGCAAGAATCAAGAATTCAAGATCACACTGCGGTGAAACCGATGTTTATCAGGGCGGCACGGTTTCGCCCACAACACCTGTCACACCCACAACACCTGTCACACCCACAACACCCACAACATTGCCTGCTCCGGATACAAACAAGGTATACTTCAGAAACACCAACAACTGGAGTCCCGTCAGGGCATATTTCTGGAGCGATGCAAATCAGCAAATGATGAGCTGGCCGGGCAATGAAATGCAAAGCGAGGGCGGAAACGTCTACAGCGCGACTATCCCCGACGGAGCGACCATGGTAATCTTCACCAAGGGCGACGACAGCGGAAAGACCGCCGACCTGACGCTTCAGGCAGGCAAGATCTACAGCAACGGCAGCTGGAGCGAATATACTCCCGGCGCTGCACCCGTCAATCCGTCCGGCGATTCCAATAAGGTATACTTTAAGAATAACAGTAACTGGAGTCCTGTAAAGGCTTACTTCTGGAGCGATTCCAATCTTCAGATGATGAGCTGGCCGGGCAATGATATGACAAACGAGGGCAACGGAATTTTCAGCGCATCTATTCCGGACGGCGCTAACCATGTCATCTTTACAAAGGGAGACGACAGCGGCAAAACGCCCGACCTTGATCTGCAGGCAGGTATGCTGTACGACAACGGATGGCGAAGCCTGCAATAAGCCTGCAATAAAAATTTAACAACACAGCTTTAGGGAGGTCTTTCGGGGCCTCCCTTTAATTAAATTAACGAAAAACAAACCCTCATTTAAAAAAACTCTTTACAAAAGGCGCAAAAAGTGTTACAATTTAGAGTAACAAATTGTGTATTAAATTACACAGGCGGCTTTAATATTCCTGAGCCGCTACAAAAAAAGGAGGACGATTCCAATGGCAAGACAAATGCAAACAATGGATGGTAACAGCGCTGTTGCTCATGTTTCCTACGCGTTCACAGACGTTGCGGCTATCTATCCTATCACACCTTCTTCCGTTATGGCTGACCTTACCGACCAGTTTTCGGCAAAGGGACAGAAAAACCTTTTCGGAAGAGAAGTTCAGGTAACTGAAATGCAGTCAGAGGGCGGCGCATCAGGTGCTGTTCACGGCTCACTCGCGGCAGGCGCTCTTACAACTACTTACACAGCTTCACAGGGCTTGCTCCTGATGATTCCCAATATGTACAAAATGGCAGGCGAGCTGCTCCCCAGCGTAATCCACGTTTCGGCACGTGCGCTCACAAGCCACGCTCTTTCAATTTTCGGCGATCACTCAGACGTATACGCTTGCCGTCAGACCGGCTATGCTATGCTCTGCTCAAACAATCCCCAGGAGTGTATGGATCTCGCCGCCGTTGCCCACCTTACGGCAATCAAGGGCAGAGTTCCTTTCCTTCACTTCTTTGACGGCTTCAGAACTTCTCACGAGGTTCAGAAAATTGAAGCTTGGGATTACGCCGATCTCGGCGATATGCTCGATTGGGACGCGGTTGAAGAATTCCGCCGCCGTTCGCTTAACCCCGAGCACCCTGTAACAAGAGGTACCGCCCAGAACGACGATATCTTCTTCCAGGCAAGAGAAGCCTGCAACCCCTACTATGACGCTGTTCCCGAAGTTGTAGTGGAATACATGAACAAGGTCAACGAAAAAATCGGTACAGACTACAAGCCCTTTAACTACTACGGCGCTGCCGACGCTGAACACGTTATCGTTGCAATGGGTTCGGTATGCGACTGCGCAGAGGAAGTTGTTGACTACCTCAACGCCGCAGGCGAAAAGGTCGGTCTGTTAAAGGTAAGACTCTATCGTCCGTTCGTTGGCTCTTACATGACAAGCCAGCTTCCCGACACAGTAAAGACTGTTTCGGTACTTGACAGAACAAAAGAACCCGGCTCGATCGGCGAACCCCTGTTCCTCGACGTTCTCGCTGCCCTCAACGACAGCAAATTCGCGGGCGTTAAGGTATACGGCGGCAGATACGGCCTTGGTTCAAAGGATACAACACCGGGCGACATCATCGCTGTTTACAGAAACGCCGAATCCGATGCTCCCAAGAAGAAGTTCACTATCGGCATCGTAGACGACGTTACAAACCTTTCACTTCCCGTTGTTGAGAATCCCGACACAACACCTGCCGGAACTCACAGCTGTAAGTTCTGGGGACTTGGCGCTGACGGTACAGTAGGCGCAAACAAGAACTCCATCAAAATCATCGGCAACCATACCGACATGTACGCTCAGGGCTACTTCGCTTACGACTCCAAAAAGTCAGGCGGTCTTACAGTTTCTCACCTGCGCTTCGGTAACCAGCCGATCAAATCAACATACTACATTTCTAAGGCTGACTTCGTAGCTTGCCACAATCCTTCATATGTTGACAAGTACGAAATCGTTGAGGATCTTAAAGAAGGCGGTTCATTCCTGCTCAACTGCGCATGGGATGTTGACGAGCTTTCAAAGCGTCTTCCCGGCAAGATGAAAAAGATTCTCGCTGAAAGAAAGATCAACTTCTACACAATCGACGCTATCAAGATCGGTAAGGAAATCGGTCTCGGCGGACGCGTTAACACTGTATTACAGTCCGCGTTCTTCAAGATCGCCGACATTATCCCTGCCGAGGAAGCAAAGCAGTTTATGAAGGACGCTGCAAAGAAGTCCTACATGAAGAAAGGTCAGGCAATCGTAGACATGAACTACGCTGCTATCGACCGCGGTATGGAAGACCTCAAAAAGGTTGAAATTCCTGCCGACTGGGCTAACGCTGCCGACGACGCTGTTGCCGACAAGGTTGCCGGCGAAGGCGCACTCGTTGAGTATGTAAACGGCATCCTCAAGCCCGTTAACTCCTACAAGGGCAACAAGCTCCCCGTTTCCGCGTTCAAGGATCACATCGACGGCACCTGCCCCAACGGTTCTTCCGCTTTCGAAAAGAGAGGCATTGCTGTTGACGTTCCCGAGTGGCAGTCACAGAACTGTATCCAGTGTAACCGCTGTGCAATCGTTTGTCCTCACGCTGTAATCCGTCCTGTTCCCATGACAGACGCCGAGCTCGAGGCTGCTCCCGAAGGCACAACAGGTATTCCCATGATCGGTCTCAAGGAACTCAAGTTCGCTATGACCGTTTCAACTCTCGACTGCACAGGCTGCGGCGCTTGTGCTCAGGTATGCCCGGGCAAGAAGGGCGAAAAGGCTCTCGTTATGAAGCCCATCGACACCCAAAGACCTATGCAGGCAGTATTCGATTACGGCCTTACTCTTGACGAGAAGCCCGAAGTTGCCGACAAGTTTAAGTTCACAACAGTTAAGGGCAGCCAGTTTAAGCAGCCCCTCCTCGAGTTCTCGGGCGCATGCGCAGGCTGCGGCGAAACTCCTTATGCTAAGCTTGTTACCCAGCTCTTCGGTGACAGAATGTTCATTGCTAACGCTACGGGTTGTTCTTCAATCTGGGGTGCTTCGGCTCCTGCTACTCCTTACACCACCAACAAGAAGGGCTACGGTCCCGCTTGGCAGAACTCACTGTTCGAAGACAACGCCGAGTTCGGCTTCGGTATGGCTCTCGGTCAGAACGCGATCCGCAACAGACTCGCAGGTTATGTAGCTGAAATCAAAGACGCTACCGACAACGCTGACCTTAAGGCTGCCTGCGAAGGCTATCTCGACACTATCACCGACTCCACATCCTCACGTCCCGCAACCGACGCTCTCATCGCTGAGCTCGAAAAGGCTGTTGACGACGCTAAGGTCGGCGAACTCGCAAAGAAAACTCTTGTTGACAAGGACGAGCTTGCCAAGAAGTCAATGTGGATCTTCGGCGGCGACGGTTGGGCTTACGATATCGGCTTCGGCGGTCTTGACCACGTTATCGCTTCCGGCGAAAATGTAAACATCCTCGTATTCGATACCGAGGTTTACTCAAATACAGGCGGTCAGTCATCAAAGGCTACCCCGATCGGCTCTGTTGCTCAGTTCGCGGCAGCAGGTAAGGCTGTAAAGAAGAAAGACCTTGCCGCAATCGCAATGAGCTACGGCTATGTATACACCGCTCAGGTTGCAATGGGCGCCGACAACAACCAGGTTCTCAAGGCTCTTGTTGAGGCTGAAAGCTACAACGGTCCTTCACTGGTAATCTGCTACGCTCCCTGTATCAACCACGGCATCAAGGGCGGCATGGGCATTGCTCAGCTCGAAGAGAAAAAGGCTGTTGACGCAGGCTACTGGAACCTCTTCCGCTATGATCCGCGCCGTGCCGACGAAGGCAAGAATCCCTTCCAGCTCGACTCAAAGGCACCCACAGCTTCTTACCGCGACTTCATCATGGGCGAGAGAGGCTGAAAAGGTTGCAGAAAACAAGTTTGCTCACCTCGAAAGACTTGCAAGCTTCGACGACGCTACCTGATAAACAAAAGTATAATAAATTTGAGGCTGTCGCAAATCGAAAGAATTCGCGGCAGCCTTTGGTCTTGAATGAATTATTGAATGTTAAGCTTGCTACAATGCGCAGCAAACCGGAGGGTGGATTTTCCCACTCTCTTTTTGCTTAATGTTGAAAGATTTAGCGGATTTACGCAGCCTCCTTTAGAAATAAATCTACTCCTAAACGATTGCCAAGCGTTCTGTTCCAGAGTTTCTTGATGTTAAACGCAAACGCAAGCAAGAAAAATTGCGTTTCGGTCTTTTCTTTGCTGCGTACAAAAAAACGTCTGAAATCGCGGTTCTGCTTTAAAACTCCGAAAGCGCCCTCAACTTGAATAGATCGATTTTGCCGCAATATATTTCCTTCATCGGTCGTAATGCGTTCGGTCGCTTCCGACTTTTGCCTTGCCATCGTTTTTGAAAATCCGATCTTGCGGTTCTCGTACTTGCCCTTGTAGCACTTTTCGCGGTGAGAGCAACCCTCGCAACTCTCACAAATGTAATAGCTCTTTACTGCTTCGTAGCCGTTTTCTGTTTTACGCTTGCTGTCGTACGCATGATTCAGTTTCTTTCCGTTGGGACAGATGAAAAAATCACCGATTTCGTCATAGCTGAGATTCTCAACTCGGTAAATATTCTGCTTGTATTTGCGCGTTTTACGGATTTCGTAGTCGGCGGGCTTGATGTAGGCGTTTTGACCGTTCTTCTCCAGATATGTATAGTTTTCCTCGCTGGCGTAACCTGCGTCAGCAATGATGTTGTCGTATTTTCTTCCGGTATTCTTTCTCAGTCTTTCCAAAAACGGAATCAGCGTGGTTGTATCTGTCGGATTAGGAAAAAGACTTACACCGACAATATACTCGCTCTCAACGCCGATCTGAATATTGTATGCCGGTTTGAGTTGACCGTTCCGCATATGATCCTCTTTCATCCGCATAAAGGTCGCGTCAAGGTCGGTTTTGGAATAGCTTTTTCGATTGCCGAGTATCGTTAAGTTTTCGTGGTATCGGTTGATTCTTTCAAGATACTCATAAATGCGGTCATAATCTCTCTGCAAATCCGTTTTGCGCTTACCTTTGCCGTAAACAAATTTAATTCTGAGCAGATTCTTCGTTGTCAACAGAAACTCTGCGACATCTGTTAATGAAGCCGTTTTGGACAATCCGTATTTCTGACAAAGCTCAGGCAATTCGCTGTTGATTTTTGCGTTGAGCTTCTGCAAATTCTTTTCTACTGACTTCGCCCAGACAAATGTGTAACGGTTAGCGTTCGCCTCAATTTTCGTGCCGTCAATGAAAATGTTGCGGAACTGAATCTCACCAAGCTCATGCAGCTTTTCGATGAACTGAAAGAACAAGTCCTCAATGACATTGGTAAGCCTTTCGTTTTGAAAACGTGCAAACGTTGAATGGTCAGGCGTCGGCTGACCTTGCAGCAGCCACATAAATCGGATGTCAGTTTTGCAGGCGTTTTCAATTGCCCGGCTTGAATAAATGCCATTCATATATGCGAATACGAGAATCTCAAAAAGAACAACTGGGTCAATCATGCGCCAGTGCCGAAGGTATTCATCATACAATCGTGTGTAGTCCAAAGTATCACATATTTCCGTCAGTTTCCACACCGGATCGTTCTTGTTGATTATTATTTCAAAATTTAACGGCAAAACCAGTTGATTTCTTAATACTTTCATTGTATAATTAACCTGCTTTCTGTGTGGTTTTCTTAGCAATTAAATTATACAACGAAAGCACTGACCGGGCAACCCTTTCGGGCTACCCGGTCTTTTTCTTTGTTGGAGCTTAATGCGACAGCCCCATCAATGGTGGAGAATACTGAATTCGAATCAGTGACCTCTTGCATGTCAAGCAAGCGCTCTAACCTGCTGAGCTAATCCTCCGAATATATAGGATAATT
>CADAYK010000060.1 GCA_902792105.1 uncultured Ruminococcus sp. | reverse complement strand
GGAATAGGCTACGGAGGCGATCAAAATCTAACCCTAAAGCTTACCCTGTTTGATGTTTCGGATCCGATAAATCCAAAGGTTCTTGACACACTGGATAAAGACTGTTATTCGGAAGTTATGTATAATACGCGTTCGCTGGTTTATAATCCCCAACGTGAAGATTATATAATTCCGCTGAGGTATGAGGAATCAACCAAGCGGACGCCGATAGGCGGAATGATGAATATAAAGGTTGAGAACGGCAAAATCCGTTTGACAGACGAATACAAAATAAACGGCACGGTGTGTATATATCGGCGACTATATTTACCTTTTGACTAATTCAGATGATGAAGATCAAATTGACAGCGTAAAATATAAATCATAATAAAATTCACCTCCGCGCGGCATGCTGCCTGCGGAGGTGTTTTTAGTACAGAAAAATTAAAGCATTGTCATTTTATAATTTTTTTGAGTCTTGCCGATACAATCTGTGCCGCAAGCCCGGTAAATGCGCCCGCAAGGCAACCCGAAACAATCAAAAACGGATAGTATACAATTAACGACGGGGTTTGAAGCATAACAAGCGCCGCCGCCATTTGACCTGTGTTGTGCAGCACTGCGCCGAAAACCGAGGACAGCCAAAGGTGCTTTTCGTCGATTATACGCTTTAAAAGCAACATTCCGAGCAGGCAGAATACGCTGCCCGAAAAGCTGTAGACCAGCGCCGCAAAGTTACCGCTGAAAACCGAGGCAAGCAAAATCCGCACCGCAACCAGCAGCACAACCTCGTAAGGCTTGTAGTGATACACCGCGTAAACCGTGATAATGTTAGCAAGCCCGAGCTTTATACCGGGAATAGGAAACGGGTTGGGGATTTGAAGCTCTACTATGAAAATAATCAGCGATACCGCACACAGCACCGCAAGCTCGGCAATTCGCCTTGGCTTCATATTATCCCTCCCCGAAGTCTTTGGTAATACTAAGTATAACATAAAAGAAAAATTTTTCAAATCAATCTGCCGATAACAATTGAAAAACGCTAAATTTTTATTTATAATGAAATTATATTTTTACATAAGGTGGTATCGTTATGAATAAATTAACACGTATAACCCCGTTGATCCTCTTGCTGATGATTTTGGCAGGAATTGTTACTTCAGCTCCTTTCACCGTTCAGGCGGCGACCTCAGTCAACGTTACAAAATCACAAATCAACTCAAGCGGCGCAAGCAGTGCTATCCAAAGCGCTCTTAACCGGGCAAAAAGCAGCGCGACCGCGAGCAACCCCTATACCGTTACCGTTGAAGGCGGTTCCTACAGCCTTAACGCTACGCTGAATATTTACAGCAACACAAATCTTGTGCTTACAGGCGTAACTCTTGTGCGCAGCGCCGACACCGAGGGCAACCTTATTCACGTAGGCGACAATGACGACGGTAATACAAAAACCGGTAAAACAGGCTATGCCGCTTACAAAAACATCTCGATCACAAACGGTACACTTAACGGAAAAAACAGAACCAACACCCTGTTTAAGCTTGCTCACTGCACAAACGTTAAGCTAACCGGAACAAAATTTACAACCAACAACACCCACTTTATCGAGGCGGCAGCTGTTGACGGCTTTACTGTAAAGAACTGCAGCTTCTCAGACATGGACACATCCGCGAATATGCTGAATTATGAGGCGATCCAGGTAGATATTCTCCACACGTCACACTTCAACACATACCGTATGGAGGACATTCCCTGCAAAAACGTCAATGTTGACGGCTGCACATTTAACAACTGTCCGCGTGGCGTAGGCAGCCATACATCAATCAACAACGCTCCTCATCAAAACATTACGGTCAACAACTGCAAATTCACTAACATGAAGAGCGCGGCAGTTCAGTTTCAGGGCGTTGAAAACTGCAAAATAACCAACAACACTATTGATAACACCCCCAGAGGCATTGCTGTTTACTCTGTAATGAATAACGGCAACGGTTGCTTCAAGGCGAGTATTCTCGCAAAGCAAGGCAACGTCACGGCGCATTACTCCGACAGCTACCAAACACCAAAGGACAGCAAAATTGTAATTTCGGGCAACGTTTTAAACCGCTGCGGCTATATAAAGGACAAGTACAACGATTATGACTGCCTTGGAATAGGCGCGTTCGGATACAACGTAACCGCGAACACTGCCAATTTAAACAAGGGTAACTATTACCTGACCGGCGTTGACATTTATGACAACCAAATTGAGGTTAAAGGTCAGGGAATAAGGATCATGAACACCCGTGATTTGAGTATTGACAACAACATAATCACCTGCGCCGCAAGCGCGTATACCTCAAACGATTATTACGGTATTTCGGCGACTGAAAGCTCGGTTGTAAACAACATTACAAACAACAATATCAAAAAAGCCCACAAAAACGGAATCTATATTCAAATGGGTTCCAAATGCTCAAAAATCAACAACAACTGTGTTACCAACACCGGTAAATACGGAATTGCCGCCAACGCGTCAACCATAACCGACATAAACTGCAACACCATACGCAACACCGGCACCGAAGGCATTGACCTTGTTGACAGCACAGCGTCCAACATTAAATACAACGCGCTTTCAGGCATAGGCACAACGGGAATTTACATTGATTCCGGCTCAAACGGCGGCAGCATCAGCAACAACATTGTTTCAAGCAGCGGCAGCGGCGCGGTAAGGGTAAACGGCAGAGGTTCGCAGGGCAGCGTTTATACAAATGACACCACGTCCTCGATCAGCCTCAACAAATCCTCGCTTTCGATGAAAATCGGTGAAAGCACAACCCTGACAAGAACGCTTAATCCGACAAATTCACTTACGGCAATTGTTTGGACGAGCAGCAACACCGGTGTTGTAACGGTTTCGGGCGGAAAGCTGACCGCTAAAAAAGAGGGCAGCGCAACAATCACCGTAACCACCTTTAACGGCAAAACGGCTTCATGTAAGGTTACCGTTTATGATCCGACCAAGGCTCCGTCCGTTAAGCTCAGTTCAACCTCCTGCAAGCTCGGTGTAGGCGACAGCCTTACGCTGAACGCAACGGTTACTCCGGCAGGCAGCGCGGTAAGCTGGGAGTCCGATAACGAAAATGTCGCCACGGTAAGCGGCGGCAAAATAACCGCGAAAAGCAACGGAACGGCAAACATCACAGCAAGCCTGACAAACGGAACCTCGGCAGTCTGTGCGGTCACCGTTTATGACGCGCCGTCGTCAGTCATTACCAATCCCCAAAAGCTGACCCTCGGCGTAGGTGAGATTTACACTATCTCGGAATCCACAAACAGCGGCTCGTATGCAAACGCCGCCAACCTAAAATGGACGAGCTCAAACAGCTCGGCTGTAAGCATAACAAAAACCTCCGGCAACAAAGCGGAAATCAAGGCGTTAAAGAGCGGAAGCTCAGACGTTACGATCAGCCTTTACAACGGACTTAAGGCGAGCTGTGCGGTAACAGTTAAACCTGCTCCGTCGTCGGTAAGCATAAATTCGGGCAACATAAACCTCGGCGTGGGCGAAAGCCTTACGATTGCCGAAAGCACAAACAGCGGTTCTTACGCCAACGCCGCCAATCTTAAGTGGTCAAGCTCAAACAGCGCGGTTGTATCGGTAACAAAGAGCAGCGCGAACAAAGCGACGGTCAAAGGCATAAAGACAGGTTCGGCAAACGTAACCATAACACTTTACAACGGCAAAAGCGCCACGATAAAGGTCAGTGTAAAGCCTGCTCCGTCGTCGGTAACGGTCAATCCCAAGAGCTTTAAATTAGGAGTGGGTGAAAGCCTGACTGTTTCCGAAAGCACCAACAGCGGTTCCTACGCCAACGCCGCCAATCTTAAGTGGCTGAGCTCGAATAACGATGTAGCAACGGTAACAAAGGGCACCGGCAACAGGGCGACCGTCAGCGCGGTTGAAGCCGGAAGCGCCGACATAAGCATAAATCTCTATAACGGAAAGAATGCTTCCTCGGCGGTAACCGTTCTTGCTGCTCCGGAAAGCGTTAAGCTAAGTGCTGAAAGCCTGACACTCAGCGTCGGTCAAACCTACACGATCAAGGAATCCACAAGCAGCGGCAGCTACGCAAACGCCGCAAACCTTAAGTGGTCAAGCACAAACAGCGCGATCGCGACGGTAACAAAAGGCAGCGCGAACGCGGCAACGATCAAGGCTGTGAAAAAAGGCACGGCGTATGTAAGGATAACTCTTTATAACGGCTTAAAGGCTGAATGTAAGGTTACGGTAAAATAAACAAAACCGAAAAAACGGACAAGGGCGCAAAACTCTTGTCCGTTTGTTTTTTATTTTGTAAGCGCGTCAACATCTTCGCTGTTGTCCGCAAATTTAATTACAAGATGATTCGGCAGGCAAACTATCGGCATGGCCGGCGAGCTCAGCCACCCCATGTGAACGCAGGTTTTGTCGGGACACTGCGCTGATTTCACACGGATTTTTCCGTCTTTTATCTCGATTGTATTTTTACTGCCGCCGTATTCCACGTCAAAGGTTTCGTCGGGTGCGAGGTCAAGGTCGATCTCTCGGATAACCCTGTCGTTTTGCGTGATCACCACAGTGCTGCCGCCCTTTGAACCAAGCACAAAGACACTCCCCGCAATGCCTGCAAGCAGTATGACGACGGCTGTTAAAGTAATAATTTTGTACTTCATATCGTCACCGCTGTTATTATAGCATTACGGGGAGTCTGTGTCAATTTGAGAATATTAAGGAAAAACGAAAAAGCTAAATTTATAAAATGCGCCAAAAGCTCCGATCAAACCGAAAACAAAGTCCCTGATTTGCCGCGGTGCCTGTTGAAAATTGAAAAAGCTGCACACGGTTGTCACGAAAGTATATGCCAAAATAAATGATCACGGCATCACTGTATCGCCTATGGAACCAATAGGTTTTAGCGCGAAATTATAATAACATATAAAATATATCTTGTCAATAGGTTTTAATGAATTTTTTTGGGAGGCGGCAGCCTCCCCTTTTAATATGCAGCCAACAGCGGCGACAGTCCGCCCTTGACCGAACCTTTTTCCTGTTCGTCGATAAAGCGGATCGCCTTTCCGCAACCCATAATTACGCAGTCGGCAGCGTATTTGTGTACCCTTACCTTTAGCTTTGTTGATTCGCTGACAAGCTTGGCAAGCCCCGTGAGCTTTGACAGTCCGCCCGTAAGTATTATTCCGTCGTTGTAAATATCGCTCGAAAGCTCCGGCGGTGTTTGCTCAAGCACGTCGCGAATTGCCGTTACGATCTCATTCGCGATTTCTTCAATGGGAGGCTTTATGTCGGCATAACCTACATCAACAAAGCGCGGAAGTCCGGTCACGGCGTCTCTTCCCTTTAATCTGAAGGTTTTCGGTTCGCCCGGAATCAGCACACAGCCGACCTCCTGCTTGCATTTTTCCGCCATATTTGTACCTATAATAAGGTTGTATTTTTTTCGGATATACTTTACTATTTCCTCGTCCATTGCGGCTCCTGCGCGTTTAACGCTTTTGGAAATTGACAGACCGCCGAGCGAAATCACACCTATATCGGCGGTACCGCTGCCGATATCCGCAATAAGTGTACCGTGGGGCGAGGTAATGTCTACTCCGCAGCCGAGCGCCGCCGCCTTTGGACTTTCGATAAGATAAACCTTGCGCGCGCCTACGGTGCTGACAGCGTTAACAACGGCACGTTTTTCAACCTCGGTAAGCTCGCACGGAATGGCGGTCACAACGCGCGGCATTACGATTTTAACGGTACAAACCTCTTTTAACAGGATTTCAACCATATTCTCAACCAAATCGGACTGCGCTATAACTCCGCTGTCGAGCGGGTGCGCGGCGCGGATCCCATAGGGAGTTTTTCCGATCATATTATAAGCCGCGTTGCCTACCGCGAAAACCTCGCGCGTGTCAACATCGTAGGTAATTACACTGGCTTCGTCAAGCACCTTGCCCTTTCCCTCAATAAATACCCTTATTCTGTCTGAGCCTAAATCTATAGCTATATCCATATTTTTCTCCTGTATTATGTGGAATAAATGTTATCGTCACGCTGTAAAAACTCGCGCAGCGCTGTGTAACGTTTTGTACGGCGGTTATTATTGACCATCTGCTCAACCGTGGCAGGATTTCCCACAAGCACAAGCGTCTTTTTTGCCCTTGTGACCGCGGTATAAAGCAAATTGCGGTAATAAAGCTGCGAAGGACCGGGAAACATCGGGATCACAACCGCGTCAAACTCGTTGCCCTGGCTTTTGTGTACTGTGATCGCATAGGCGAAATCAAGCTCGCCTGCCGCCTCAAAGCTCATCGATGCGGTTTTATCGTAAAATTTTACCCTGATGATTTTTGCCTTGCGGTCAATGCGGTCGATTATGCCTATATCGCCGTTAAATATCCCCTCGCCTGTTTCTCCGTTTTCGCGGAACCAGCGAATATCATAGTTATTCTTTATCTGCATGACCTTGTCGCCCGTACGGAAAGTTTTTGAACCGATCGTAACCTCGGGCTTGTTTTCCGAACGCGGATTTAGCCGCGCCTGTAATTTATGGTTAAGCTCAGCGGTGCCGAGCTCGCCTTTTTTTGACGGTGAAAGCACCTGAATATTCTCAAACGGCGAATAACCGTACGCTGCCGGCAAACGGTTTGCGCACAAATCGACAATTACATCGGTGACAACCGTTTTGTGGTTGCGGTAAAGGAAGAAGAAATCACTGTCCTTACTGTTGAGCACAGGCATTTCGCCCTTTACTATTTTGTGGGCGTTGGTGACAATAAGACTTTGCTGCGCCTGACGGAAAATTTCGTTGAGAGTCACCACCGGAATAACTCCGCTGGAAATCAAATCGCCCAAAACATTGCCTGCGCCTACCGACGGAAGCTGGTCGCTGTCACCCACCAGAATCAAGCGGCAGCCGAGCGGAAGCGCCCTCATAACACTCTCAAAGATCTGAGCGTCAACCATTGAAACCTCGTCGATGACCAACGCGTCGCATTTTAACATATCGCGTTCGTTTTTGTTAAACACAGGGTTGTCCTGCTTGTCCCAGCTAACCTCCAAAAGGCGGTGAATCGTCTTTGCCTCGTTGCCGGTAAGCTCGCTCATGCGCTGCGCGGCTCTGCCGGTGGGCGCGGCAAGCAGCACCGTTTTTCCCCTGCTCTGAAGTATTTTTATGATCGCGTTTAGAGTTGTTGTTTTTCCCGTACCGGGACCTCCGGTAAGAACGAGCATGCCCTCGGTAAGCGCGGCGGTTATCGCCTGCTTTTGCAGCTCTGCATACTCGATTCCGTCCTTTTGCTCGCAGGCTGATATCGCTTCGTCGATTTTGCTTATTTGCTCGGCGGTAAAACCGAGCATCAGCTTTATTCGAGATGCTATGTAGGTTTCGGTCAGATGCATTTGTCCGGTAAAAACGAACTCTTTGCCGTCGATCGTGTCGAGAATCAAGCTGCGGTCAAACAGCATATCGTCCATGCAGTTTTCTACCGGCTGCCTGTCCACCGACAAAAACTGCGCGGTAATCTCGGAAAGCTTTTGCTTTGGAAGGCAGGTGTGCCCGTTGCTCTCGTTGTGGCGCAGGACATAAACAAGACCGGCGCGCAAGCGCACCTCGCTGTCCGGCATAAGGTTCTCCTTTTTAGCGATAAAATCTGCGCTTTCAAAGGATACTCCGAAGCCCGCCCCGCAAAGCATGTACGGATTTTCCCTGATTTGCTCAACACAACCTGCGCCCAGCGCGTTAAATATTTTAACGGCGGAAGCGTTTGAGATCCCGTATTCACCAAGATAGAGCATTAGCGTTCGCACGCCGGTGTTTGCCTTGAGCTGAGCCGAAAAATCGATTGCCTTCGCGCGTGAAATACCCTTTAGCGCCGCAACGCGCTCCGGGTGGTTTTCAAGTACGTCGAGCGCCGCTTCGCCAAACTCCTTGACTATCCTTTGAGCCGTAGCGACACCGATCCCCTTGATTGCTCCCGATGACAGGTAACGCAGGATGTCGGCGGTTTCGGTGGGACGGCATACCTCGCACACCCTGACCGAAAACTGTCTGCCGTAGCTTCGGTGCTCGGTATAGCTGCCTGTAAGCTCGACCTTATCGCCGGCACTTACCTGCGGCATATTTCCGACTGCCGTGATATAATCGTCTCCGTCCGAAATTTCAAGCACCGTATAGCCGTTATCTTCGTTGCGGTATACAACGTTTTCCACTGCTCCCTCGAGCCTTAACAAGGGTTGTTCTGTCATTTTATCTTCCCCGGGTTAAAAATTGCGCGCCCCGTTTTGAGATTGGCGGCGTTATATATAGTAGTATACCGCAAAACGCAGAAGATAACAATACTTTTATGAACCGTTTTGGCAGATTTCAAATTTTCGCGCGAATTCACGTTTGCTCATAAGCTCAATATTGCCGTAGTCTTCGCAAATTCTTTCGCAGATTTTGCGCGTTTTGACGTCCATTCCGCAGTCAAGACAAACGGCATACGCCTGCTTAAAGCGGCAGCTGTTAAGCTTTGCCGCGGTTATCCGCAGAAGCTGTTCGGCATTTGCGGCGCTTCCCTTTACCGGAGCCACAAAAACCGTAAGCTGGTTGTCACGGCTTGAAAACAGCTTTTGGGAAATGTATTCGACAATGCTTGCCGCGCCGGTTACGGCGAGTACCACAAGAATTATTGATGATAGCAAGCTCATAATAAAACCACCTCGGTTTATTATATTTTAAAATTCCGAAATAGTGATGAATAACGATAAAATAACCGGTGATTATAATAGTGAGGTGAATTTTATATGAACAACCGTTATGTTAACCACTGCATTGAATGCAGTGTAACAAACTGCAAAAACCACAACAAAAATCAAAACTACTGCGCGCTTGAAATGATCAGCGTAGGTACTCACGAAAGCGAACCGCAAACACCTTCCTGCGTTGACTGCCGCAGCTTTGAGGCTGACGATAATCCGGCAGAGATTTTTTCATAGGCACCGTTTGCAAAACAGGGCTGCCGCACATTGATCAGCGGCAGCCCTGTACATATTATTCAATTGTATTAAGCGTTACAATTACCGCTTCGCGCGGATTGTTGATTCTCGGAACGGAAACGGGATTTGAACTTCCTGCCGTAACGACAAGTCTGTTTTCATAAATCCCCCTGTCATATTTCGGAAAAAGACCTGTTGAGGAAGATACAAGCCCCCTGCCGAAAAGCCTTATTTGTCCTCCGTGGTTATGACCTGACAAAACAAGGTCAATACCGGTATCACGAATCACATCGTCGTAGTATTCGGGATGGTGACACAGCAGGATTTTTAATCCGCTCTTTTCCGAAAAGTCTTTCAGCCAGTTATCATCGCGGAAAGGGGATAATCCGCCGATGTGTACGGTTTGATCTTTCACGGTTACGGTTTCGTCCGAATTATCGAGCAGATGAATACCGTTCTTTTTCAAAAAAGCCGTGTCTTCGTCCGTCAGCATTTCCTCGTGGTTGCCGAGACTCATATACACAGGCGCCAAGGCGGAAGCCTTTTGCAAAAAGCGGTAGGAGTTTTCGGTATCGGGATTATTATGGCGGTCAAAAAGAAACCTTATGATTACATTTGTATAATATATCAAATTTATAAACAAAAGCCTTACAAGCCCTGTTTTTTCGGTATTCCCGGAATTGTCATCATCTCTGTAGCGCTCAAAGGTATCGCCTGCCACAGCGATAATGTCGGGGCTTTGACCTTTTATTAAATCAAAAACATCGTCAATGTTTCTTTCGTGAATATCAGCGATCAAAGCTATTTTTATTCTGTCCTTAAGCTTTGGTATACTGACGCTGTATTCTGTTAACACCGGCTTCCTGCTCATGGCTCACACTCCGTTATAAGTATATGCGGCTGTATAGAAAATATTACTTCCAGAAGCTGAGCTTTGAATCGTCAAGACCGATATCCCTTGCCTTAAACACAGGGTTTAGTTTTCGCTTTTTTTGATCTTCAAAATCCCTGAGGGCTTTGATTGCGATGCCCGACAAAATAAGACAGCACCGTCATACCGCCCATTGTGATGTCAGCCATTGTCCACGCAAGATCCATGGGGGTAATGGCTCCTACAAAAATTACAATTATACACGCTATATAAAAGAAAGTCATAAACTTCTTTGAGGGCGGACGCTTTTTGTTAAGGTACGCAAGCGCGTTGTCAACATAATACAGATTGCCTATCAGGGTCGTGAACGCGAACAGCACCATTGCTACCGTAATGAAAACCGGACCTGCCGTTCCGAAAACAGTGGAAACAGCGCTTTGTACATAAGGCGCTCCCGAAAGCGTTTCAAGGTTTTCAACGCCCGAGCAAAGGCACATAAGAGCTGTTGCGGTGCAAAGCAGCATTGTGTCGATATAAACCGAGATGGTCTGAACCAGGCCCTGTTTTACGGGATGGGTAACGTCGGCTGAAGCCGAAGCGTTGGGAGCGGAACCGACGCCTGCCTCGTTTGAATAGAGTCCGCGCTTTATGCCGTAAACCATACAGGAACCGCTGAGTCCGCCGAAAATAGCTCTGAAATTAAACGCGTCCTCAAAAATATCGGCAAAAGCCTGCGGCACATATGTAACGTGAGCGAAAATAATAATCAGCGAAATCAAAACATAAGCAATGCCCATAATGGGAACAACCTTTTCGGTGA
>CADAYK010000059.1 GCA_902792105.1 uncultured Ruminococcus sp. | reverse complement strand
ACTGCCGTCGAATGCTACGGACAAAACCGTCAAATGGACAAGCAGCGCGCCGGGTGTGGCGAAGGTGAGCGACGGCAAGGTTACCGCGGTGGCGGCAGGCAAGGCAACTATCACCGCGGAAACGGTCAACGGCAAAAAAGCAACCTGTGAGGTTACAGTAAGCAATCCGGTCGTAAGTCCTACCTCAGTTTCGCTGAGTCCGTCAAGTCTGAGCCTTACGGTCGGCGGCGAATCCAAACTGACGGCAACTGTACTGCCGTCGAATGCCACGGACAAAACCGTCAAATGGACAAGCAGCGCGCCGGGCGTGGCGAAGGTGAGCGACGGCAAGGTTACCGCAGTGGCGGCAGGCAAGGCAACTGTCACCGCGGAAACGGTCAACGGCAAAAAAGCAACCTGCGAGGTTGTTGTCAGTAAATCCGATTATGTTCCGCTGTACGATAAAATTACCCTGTCGGGAAATGGCGAGGGCAATTGGCTTAACGGCGAAGAGTATAACATGGACAGCAAAAATAACGTCATGAATATGGTGTCCGACGGCGTTTATAAAATCACTTATAATAATGTATTGCTGAATAAAGAGATAAAGTTTTGGTTCTTTTTGCACAGTGGTGAACTTATCGATTCTCTGGGTAGTGAAGTCAACGGCTCCGTCGAAGCGGGTAAAAACTACACAGCGAAATACGGCGGAAAAGTAATCAGTTGCGTAGTTTCCGATAAACCCGTTGATATTACGGTTACGCTCGATTTGACAAATTATATTGCCGATACAAAGCAAAATGCTGTTTACTGCATTGATATTCAGGATCACTCGGACCCGCAACCCGCAGTGAAGGTAGGCGACGTCAACTGCGACGGCAAGGTCAACGGTTTGGACGCGGGCTTGCTCACGCGCTATACCTCCGGCTGGGACGGTTACCTTGCAAAAATTAAAAGCATGAAAGCCGCCGACATCAACGGCGACGGAAAAGTCAACGGCTTGGACGCGGGCTTGCTGACAAGATACACCTCGGGCTGGAGCACTCTCAGAAAATATTTTATATAAAATACAAAATATATCTTGACAAACTGATAAATCAGTGATATTATAAATTTAGCGGTTAACTAATTAAACAGCTAACCGATTAAAACATAATGATTACTTTGTTTTTGTTCAATAATCCCCAAAAAGAGCAAACCGCTGTCACAAGGGCAGCGGTTTGTTTTATGTGGTTTAATACTAAACTTTTTGGTTATTCGTTGTAAAACTAAACTTTTATTTGACCGAGAAGCTCGCCGACCTTGTCGTGATAAATCAGGTCCGCCTGCTTGTCAAACGGAGTGGCGTCACGGTTGATCAGCACTATCGTGTCGCCTCTGAAATAGCGCACAAAACCTGCTGCGGGGTAAACGGTAAGGCTTGTGCCGGCGATAATAAGAGTATCCGCCTGCATAATAGCGCTCAGCGCGCCGTTAACCACGCTGTCGTCAAGACCTTCCTCGTACAGCACAACGTCGGGTTTGATAACTCCGCCGCAGTCGCAGGTCGGAACGCCTGCGCTGTTTTTTATAAACTCGGCAGTATAGAATTTGCGGCAGTTCCTGCAATAGTTGCGCAGTACGCTTCCGTGAAGCTCATAAACCTTTTTGCTGCCTGCCGCCTGGTGCAGTCCGTCAATATTTTGGGTTACAACTGCCGTGAGCTTGCCTGCCTTTTCAAGCTCGGCAAGCTTGTAGTGCGCCTTGTTTGGCTTTTTGTCAAGGCAAAGCATTTTGTCGCGGTAGAAACGGTAGAATTCATCTGTCATCCTTTCAAAGAAAGTGTGGCTTAAAATCTGCTCCGGCGGATAATCGTACTTTTGGTTGTACAGTCCGTCAACACTTCTGAAATCCGGAATACCGCTTTCGGTGCTAACCCCGGCACCGCCGAAAAACACAATGCGCTCGCTTTCGTCTATTACCTTTTGAAGTTCGTCAAGAGTATTCATGGTAACCTCCTTAATAAAATTGAAATGGAAACGGCCGGAAACATAATGCGTTTTGCACGGTTTCCGGCCTTATATTTTAAGAAATTGCTTTTTTCATTTGGCGGATATACTCCGCAACGGGTGCGACGCAGTTTTCGCGGTTTTTGGCAATGATCCTTACAACCTCGTCGCCGATGATAACGCCGTCGGCACACTTCGCCGCAAAACCGGCCTGTTCCTCTGTTGGGTTACCGTAGCCTACCGCGCAGGGCGTGCTGCTGACTGACCTGACAAGGTCAACCATTTCGCCTATATCCATTATTTTTTCGCCGGCTACTCCGGTAACGCCTGTTGACGGAATGCAAAACAAAAATCCGCTTGAATCCTTGGCTATCATTGTAACACGCTCAGCCGATGTGGGGGCGATCATTGAAATTAAATCAATGCCGTGCTTTTCGCAAGCGGGCGCGAGTTCGTCTTTTTCTTCGTAAGGAGTATCGGGAACGATTACCGCGGAAATTCCGCATTCGGCGCACTTCGCCATAAATTTATCGGCTCCGTAAACAAAAACCGGGTTCATATAGGTCATAAGGGCGAGGGCGCAGCTTATTTCGCTGCGGACGCGCTTAACCATATCAAAGATTTTGTCGGTGGTAACTCCTGCCGCAAGCGCACGAAGATCCGCCTCCTGGATCGCAACGCCTTCGGCGATAGGATCGGAGAAGGGAATGCCGATCTCAATAATATCCGCGCCGTTTTTGCTCATCTCGATAAGCAGCCTTTCGGTGGTTTCAAGGTCGGGATCTCCTGCCGTCACAAAAGGAATCAGCGCCTTGCCGTTTTCAAAAGCGGTTTTAATATCAGTCATGAATATCCTCCCCTCTGTATCGCGCGATCGCAGCCACGTCCTTGTCTCCTCTGCCCGAAAGGTTAACGACAATAATTTTATCTCTGCCGAGTGTCGGCGCAAGCTTAAAACACTGAGCCACAGCGTGCGAGCTTTCGATCGCCGGAATGATTCCCTCGGTGCGCGACAGGTACTCAAACGCCCGAACAGCCTCTTCGTCGGTGATAGGAACATACTTAGCTCTGCCTGTATCATGCAGGTTGGCGTGCTCGGGGCCTACGCCCGGATAGTCAAGACCTGCGGAAATAGAGTAAACCGGGGCTATCTGACCGTACTCGTTCTGGCAGAAGTAGCTCTTCATTCCGTGAAAAACCCCGAGAGTTCCGTTTGCCATGGTAGCGGCATTTTTGGGGTTGTCAACGCCCAGTCCCGCCGCCTCGCAGCCTATAAGCTGAACATCCCTGTCGTTAATGAACTCATAAAAAGCGCCGATCGCGTTGCTTCCTCCGCCCACGCAAGCCATAACAACGTCGGGAAGCCTGCCTTCCTTTTCCATAAGCTGAGCTTTGATCTCTTTTCCTATAACGCTCTGGAAGTCACGAACAACGGTGGGGAAGGGGTGGGGACCCATAACAGAGCCGAGAACATAGTGAGTGTCGCTTATGCGGTTTGTCCACTCGCGCATTGCCTCGTTGACCGCGTCCTTTAGCGTCATTGTGCCGGATTCAACGGCGTTGACCTTAGCGCCGAGCAGCTTCATTCTGTATACGTTCAAAGCCTGGCGGATGGTGTCCTCCTTGCCCATGAAAATCTCACATTCAAGACCGAGCAAGGCGGCAACCGTGGCGGTAGCCACACCGTGCTGTCCTGCGCCGGTTTCGGCGATCACCCTGGTTTTGCCCATCTTTTTTGCAAGCAGGCACTGACCGAGGCAGTTGTTGAGCTTGTGTGAGCCTGTGTGGTTAAGGTCCTCGCGCTTAAGATATATTTTTGCTCCGCCTAAATCCTTTGTCATCTTTTCGGCGTAATAAAGCCTGCTCGGTCTGCCCGAGTATTCGCGCATAAGCTCGTCGAGCTCGGCGACGAATTCGGGGTCGTTTTTGTAGTGGTTATAAGCTTTTTCAAACTCATTTACGGCGCTCATCAGCGTTTCGGGTACAAACTGACCGCCGTGAATACCGAATCTTCCCTTCGACATATTATCATTTCCTTTTTATAGTGTTGAGGCGCCGCAAAAAATAAAAAGCCCCTGTCCCAAACGCATGGGACAAAAGCCTGAACTTCTGCGGTACCACCCAAATTGACGAAAACGTCTGCTTAACGGCATACTGTACATATGCAGTCCCGCGCAACGGCGGGAAGCAGCCGGATGCTGACCGTAAAACTTTCGCTCCGCTCTTGCAAGTCCATTTAAAATTTCCGAAGCCTTCGCCCTGAACCAACCGGTGGCTCTCGTTGGGCAAAAATAAGATTTATTACTCTTATTAACAGATTTACTGTATTACTAATAATTGTATCGCTGTGCGGTATTTTTGTCAAGTAAAAAATAAAAAGTAAAATTTGTGAGTTTTTCCTACAAAATTTAGAACCGCAGAAATCAACAACTAACCAAAAAACACTTGAAAAATAACGCAATGTATGTTAATATTGATATGATACTATGGGCTTATGATGTAAGCTGACGCAAACACATGGCTTGTAGAATGAATACTAATGCTAAAATATTAGTAACACACTATATTTTCCGTTAGAATGGAGTTGATTATTAATGGCAAGAAGCGCGGGAATTCTCCTCTCAATAACTTCGCTTCCTTCCCCCTACGGTATCGGCACCATCGGCAAAGAGGCTCGTCAGTTTGCTGACTTCCTGAAAAAAGCGGGACAGACAATCTGGCAAATTCTTCCCGTTGGTCCGACAAGCTACGGCGACTCGCCGTATCAGTCCTTTTCAACCTACGCGGGCAACCCGTACATGATCGATCTCGACACATTGGCCGAAGAAGGTCTTGTAACAAAAGAGCAGCTCGAAAGCTATGACTGGGGTTCAAATCCCGGTGAGGTTGATTACGAAAAAATTTATAACAGCAGATTCAAGGTATTAAAGATCGCTTACGAGAACTTTAAAAGCCATGATCAAAAGGCTTTCCGCTCCTTTAAGCGCAGAAACAGCAAGTGGCTGAAAAACTACTCCCTTTACATGGCTGTAAAAAACAGCCTCGGAATGATTTCATGGACAGAATGGCCCGAAGACATTAAGATGCGCGAGGAAACTGCGATTCGCCGTTATGAGCGCAAATTAAGACCTGAGGTCGAATTTTGGCGCTTTGTTCAGTTTAAGTTCTATGAGCAGTGGGAAAGCTTCCGCGCTTATGTGAACGGACTGGGCATCAAGATCATGGGCGATATGCCGATTTACGTAGCTATGGACAGCGCCGACACATGGGCAAACCCCGAAATTTTCCAGCTTTATGATGACGGCGATCCTATTGCGGTTGCAGGCTGTCCGCCGGATTATTTCTCGGAAACAGGCCAGCTTTGGGGCAATCCGCTCTACGATTGGGATTATCTGGAGCAGACCGACTATGAATGGTGGTTTGAACGCATTAAGGCGGCTTCAAAGCTTTATGATATAACAAGAATAGACCACTTCCGCGCGTTCGCAAGCTACTACTCGATTCCTTACCCCGCCGAAAACGCGGTTAACGGTGAATGGGTAGTAGGTCCGCGCATCAAGTTCTTCCGTATGATGGAAGAAGCCTGCGGCGAGTTTGAAATCGTTGCCGAGGATCTTGGCACACTTACTCCCGACGTAACCGAGCTTATGGAACAGACGGGCTATCCCGGAATGAAGGTTCTTGAGTTCGCGTTTGACAGCGGCGAGGAAAATGATTACCTTCCGCATAACTACACCAACAATTGCGTGGTTTACACCGGTACCCACGATAATGATACCGTAATGGGTTGGCTTAAAACAGCAAATCCCAAGGATGTAAACACCGCAAGAACATACTGCAAGATGCCTGACGACGAGCCCTTTAACTGGGGACTTATCCGCACAGCTTACGAAAGTGTGGCTGACACGGCGATTGTGCCGCTTCAGGATATTCTCGGTCTCGGTTCCGAAGCAAGGATGAACACTCCGTCAACAACAGGCGCCAATTGGGTTTGGAGAATGGATCCAGCCACACTGACTGACGAGCTTGCAGAAAAATTAAAAACAATGTCTGTAAACAGCGGACGATTGGAGGACTAAAAACGATGAGCAATATTATGGAAAAACTCGAGCTTACCGCGCAGTCAATGTACTGCAAAAAAGTAGAGGAGCTTAACGCTTCCGAGCTTCATCTTGCGCTTGGCAAGGCAGTTATGGGCGAAATCGCTCCGGACTGGGCAAAGAGCAAGGACAAGCACAGCAAGGAAAGAAGAGCTTACTACTTCTCGGCTGAGTTCCTCATGGGCAGAATGATGTACAACAATCTTTACTGTCTCGGCATTCTTGAAGAGGTTACAAAGCTTCTCAAGAAGAAGGGCATCGATATCAATGTATTTGAGGATATCGATGACGCGGCTTTGGGCAACGGCGGTCTCGGAAGACTTGCTGCCTGCTACCTTGATTCCGCGGCAACTCAGGAAGTGCCGCTCGACGGCTACGGAATCCGTTATAAATACGGCTTGTTTAAACAGCTTATCAAGGACGGCTATCAGGTTGAGGTTGCCGACAACTGGCAGCGCTTTGAGGATCCGTGGTGCATCCGCAAAGAGGACGAGGCTGTAACGGTATCCTTTGTGGATCAGACCGTTAGGGCTATTCCATATGATATGGCTGTTATCGGCTGCAAGACCAACAATATCAACACTCTCCGCCTGTGGCAGGCAGAGGCTGTCAATGAATTTGACTTTACGGCATTCAACAACACCGAATATGACAAGGCCGTAAAGGAAAAGAATGACGCCGAAAACATTTCAAAGGTACTTTATCCTAACGACAACCAGTATGAAGGCAAGGTATTAAGATTAAAGCAGCAGTATTTCTTCTGCTCGGCTTCACTTCAGGATATCGTTCGCCGCTACAAAGCAAAGCACGGCAACGACTTCAGCTTCTTCGCAAAAGAAAACGCTATTCAGCTCAACGATACTCATCCCGTATCCTGCGTACCCGAGCTTGTAAGACTTCTTAAGCTTGAGGGCATGAGCTTTGACGAGGCATTTGAAATCGCCCGCCAGACCTGCTCTTACACAAACCACACCGTTCTCAGCGAAGCTCTCGAAAAATGGAGTGCCGACCTGATGACTCAGGTTATCCCCGAAATCTACGAAATCATCTGCCTGATCGCAAACAAGTGTCAGGAAGAGCTTATCGCAAAGGGAGTAAGCGGCGACGTTCGCGCCAAGATGCGCATTATCGACGGCAACTCGGTTCATATGGCAAGACTTGCTACCTATGCAGGCACATACGTTAACGGTGTTGCTCAGCTTCACACCGAGATCCTTAAAAAAGATCTTCTCAAGGAATGGTACCAGATTTATCCCGAAAGATTCCTTAACAAAACAAACGGTATTACACAGCGCCGCTGGCTCGGTCTTTGCAACCCCGAGCTTTCAGAGCTGATCACCGACAAGGTTGGTTCCGACGAATGGCTTATCGACCTTTCAAAGCTTTCTGTTCTTAACGATTGCCTTGACGCGAGAACTATCAACAAGTTCAACAAGATTAAGGCTAAAAAGAAGGTTCAGCTCGCCGAGTATATCAAGAAGATGGACGGCTTCGATATCAATCCCGACACTATTTTTGATGTTCAGGTAAAGAGACTTCACGAGTACAAGAGACAGCTCCTCAACGCTTTCTCGATCATGGCAATTTACTTCCGCATCAAGGAAGGCAAGCTGCCCAACTGGACACCCACAACCTTTATTTTCGGCGCTAAGGCAGCTCCCGGCTACGCAAGAGCCAAGGCTATCATCAAATACATCACCGAAATAGCAAATCTTGTAAACAACGATCCCGACACAAAGGACAAGCTCCAGGTATACTTCATCTCCAACTACAATGTATCTTACGCAGAGAAGATCGTTGTTGCCGCCGATATTTCCGAGCAGACCTCAACAGCAGGTCTCGAAGCTTCCGGTACAGGTAACATGAAGTTTATGCTCAACGGTGCGGTTACTCTCGGAACTTGGGACGGAGCCAACATCGAAATCGCCGAGTGCGCAGGTGTTGAAAACGAGTACATCTTCGGCGCAAGGGTTGAAGATATCGAAAGAGTTAAGAAAGAGGGATACAATCCTTCCGCGCTTATCGATGCTAATCCCGAGCTCCAGAAAGTTGTTAATACACTTATTGACGGTACATTAAGCGATGACGGCGCTCAGGGCGAAGGCAGCTTCAGAGAGCTTCACCACGCTCTTACAAAGGGTACACACTGGCATGATCCCGACCACTACTTCCTTATGCTCGATCTTCCCGATTATATCGAGACCAAGATCCGCGCTAACGCCGATTACGCCGACAGAAAAGAGTTTGGCAAGAAGTGCCTCCTTAACGTTGCAAACGCGGGCAAGTTCTCTTCCGACAGAGCGATCCTCGAATATGCTGAAGAAATCTGGCACGTTTCACACAAGTAATAATGTGATTTTACAGACGGGTTGCACTTGCAATCCGTCTGTTTTAACAAATGTATAATCTAAATTAAAAGTGTAATAATAAAAGAAAAACGGAGGAATAAAAATGAAGTACGCCGGAACCCAAACCGAGAAAAATTTAATTGCCGCATTTGCCGGTGAATCGCAGGCGCGCAACAAATACACCTATTTTGCTTCAAAGGCGAAAAAAGAAGGCTACGAGCAAATTGCGGCGCTTTTTTTAAAAACAGCAGAAAACGAGAAAGAGCATGCTAAAATCTGGTTTAAGGAGCTCGAGGGAATAGGTACGACAGTAGAAAACCTCAAGGAAGCGGCAGACGGTGAAAATTATGAATGGACAGATATGTATGCCGGATTCGCCAAAACCGCGGACGAGGAAGGCTTTCCCGAGCTTGCCGAAAAATTCCGTCTTGTCGGCGAAATCGAAAAGCATCACGAGGAACGCTACCGCGCTTTGCTTAATAATATAGAAACCGCAAAGGTTTTTGAGAAGAGCGAGGTAAAGGTGTGGGAGTGCAGAAACTGCGGACACATAGTTGTGGGTACAAAAGCACCCGAAATTTGCCCTGCCTGCGCTCATCCGCAAAGTTATTTTGAGGTTCATGCCGAGAATTATTGATAAAACAATTGACCTATTCAAAAATATAAGCTATAATAAAGGACAGCGTAAAAAACGGCGCTGTCCGTTATTATTTATTTTGAAAGGACATTATATAATGAAAAGAATTATTGCCTTAATTTTATGTATGGGAATGCTCGCAGCTGTTTCATCGGGATGTATGGGAGCCGGTACTCCCCAGATTACCCAGTATCCTACCGACGCAAGCAAGGAAATGAAAGATTATAAAGATACGTTTGGTGACCTTTGCAAATATCTTTCCGCTAAAGGTTACATAAACGCACTTGAAGAAAACAAGGACAAATCCTACAACGAAATGAAGTACGAGCTTGTCGGCGCTTCAAACGGTAAAAAGTTTTTGTGCACGATGAACGGAGCCAACAATGTAACTATCGAGCTCTATGATTTTTCAAAGCCCGCTTCGCCCGACGAGGTATATAATAAAGTAAAGAAAGACGGAAAGTTTTCTATTCTTGAAATAGACGAAGTGAATGCCTATTTATCCGACAACGGAAAATATATGATGGTTTACACCGACTCCGGTATCAACTGGTCCGATCCTGACAAAAATTCAGATAACTACAAAAGGTTTGATGAAATTCTAAAGGCTTTTAAGGAGTTTCATAAATAATAAATTTCTCGTGAGGGCGGACAAACCGCCCTCGCTTTTTTGATTTAGCAAACAAAAGTCCACAAGATGTTGTGCCTAAAATTGACAATCTTAAGAAAAAACCACAATTAAAAAAAGATAGAAAAAATTTTTCAAAAAAGTATTGACATTTTTCTTTCAAAGTACTATAATAGCAATGTTCGGTTGAGGACATTCGAATGTTAAGATTGTTTATAATGAACAATGGTTTAATGTTTTAGTTGTCTAAAACCAACAAACAGAACCTTGAAAATTGAACAATAAGAGAAAGAAGAAACCCGTAATAACTTTGAGGAAAGACTCAAGGAAATTACAGTGAGTACACACTAAAAAGTAC
>CADAYK010000058.1:2680-12929 GCA_902792105.1 uncultured Ruminococcus sp. | reverse complement strand
TTCAACTGTTTCGTCCCAGGGAATGGGTACATAAACTGTTGCGCCGAACTCGTTTGTTGAAGTTCTGGAAGCGTCTACATAGTATCCGCCGCCGCCGGGAGCAAAGTTTGTGATATTGTCGGTCTGCTTGCCGTTACCGTTTACGATTACGCCTGCAGCGCCTTCGGGAACGTTGATTGTGTAAACCATCTGACCGAAGTCATTGGGAGCACCCTGTGCACCTGCCTGTCCGGGCCAATCGCCTGTCAGTGAGTTGCCTTCTGCATCCCATGCGTATACATGGATGTCGCCCCAACCGAGAGCGTCTGAGAACTGGAAGCTGCCGCCAGGACCGGGTTCAATTGTTTCATCCCAAGGAATTGCAACATATACGGTTGTACCGTCGTTATTTGTTGTTGTTCTGGAAGCGTCTACATAGTATCCGCCGCCGCCGGGAGCAAAGTTTGTAATGTCTTCAGTCTGGTTGCCGCCGCCGTTAACGATTACGCCTGCAGCGTTTTCGGGAACGTTGATTGTGTATACCATCTGACCGAAGTCATTGGGAGCACCCTCGATGCCGGACGCGCCGGGCCACTCGCCGAGAAGTGCGTTGCCTTCTGCATCCCATGCGTAAACATGGATGTCACCCCAACCAAGTGAGTCGGAGAACTGGAAGCTGCCGCCGGGTACGGGTACGGGAACAGTCGGAACTTGTCCGCCGCCCCAGGGAATGGGAACGTATACGGTTGTGCCGTCGTTGTTTGTTGTTGTCTGAGCTTCGTCTACATAGTATCCGCCGCCATCGGGTGTAAAGTTTGTAATGTCATCGGTCTGCTTGCCGCCGCCGTTAACGATTACGCCTGCAGCACCTGCGGGAACATTGATTGTGTATACCATCTGACCGAAGTCGTTGGGAGCACCCTCAATGCCTGCCTCGCCGGGCCACTCGCCGAGAAGTGCGTTGCCGTCAGCATCCCATGCGTATACATGGATGTCGCCCCAACCAAGTGAGTCGGAGAACTGGAAGCTGCCGGGAGTAGGAGTCTCGGTAGGCTCTATATATTCTGTAGGCTCTACGTATTCTGTTGTAGGCTCTACATATTCAGTAGGCTGTGTGGGCTCTTCTGAAGGATATGTAGGAATTATAGGCTGATCTGACGGTGTGTAGTTGAGTACCGCATCGTCAGTGCTTGTGTGATTCTTATCAAATCCGTTTGCATAGATAGCAGTTGTAAGTGTGTAAGGAGCTCTTACATCGTAAACCTTGCTCATGTAGGTAAGCTGATCTTCCTCTGCGGGATCGGTTTCAGTCTTGCCTTCCATGCGCTTTGAAATTGACATCTCTTCAACCTGGAGGTCAACAGTTGAGTCTGCCGGGGTGAGAACGTCAAAGGTTACGGATACAAGCGCTACCTTGCCGGTAGTCTTGTTTGAAAGCTTAGCGAGCTTAAGGCTTGTGAAGTTACCGAGGAGCGCATCGGTCATGCCTTCGGGCTCGGAGTTGATGATTGCGTCTGTAGCGCAAGGCATAACATTGAGGATCATGTCGCCGTCTGCGTTCTCGATCATGTTGTTTGCCTCGCTGTATTTAAGAACAGCGCCGTCATATTTGAGTGTCCACTGGCAATCAAGCAAATCTTTTTCAGAGTTGATAAAGAAGGTTGTTGTAACTTTCTTTGTGCTCTTGTCAAAGGATACTGTGTTCTCGGGGAAGAGGTTTGAAGTAGCCTTTACGCTGAAGCTGTCGCCTGCGGTTGTAGGTCTGGGAGTTGTAGGCTGAACCGGAGCGGTTGTGGGCACGGGGCCGTTACCGTAGTAAGGATCGCCTGTTGTTTCTGTTGCGCGCTTTCTTCTTACGTTGGAGAGATAACGCTGGATAGCCGAAACATCGTCGATTGTAACATCGTCGTCGCCGTCAACGTCCGCAAGGATCATCTGCAGATCGTTGAACTTAACTCTCTGACGGTTAAGATAAAGCTGGATCATGGTAACGTCGTCGGTTGAAACGTCTTCGTCGCCGTCAACGTCGCCGTAGTAACCGAGAATAACCGGTGTTCCGCCTGTAGCCGGCTGTGTAGCGGGCTGAGTAGCGGGCTGTGTGGGCTGTCCTTCGGGTGTGTAAACAACCTTGGGATCGCTCGCGTTAACATAAGCCTCGTTAAGACCGCCTGCGTAAACAGAGGTTACGAGTGAGTAGCCAACCGATACGTCGTTGACATTTGAATCAGCAACGAGCTGCTGGTCGTCTTCGGGATTACTTTCGGTCTTGCCTTCTCTGATTGTAGAGATAGCCATTTCCTCAACCTCAAGGCTTACGGTAGTGTCAACAGGCTTGAGAACCTCGAAGGTTACCGATACAAAGCCAACCTGACCGCCGTCCTTGGTTGAGAGCTTGTAAAGACGGATGTTCGTGCAGTTACCTCTGATGCCGCATTCGATATCGGCAGGCTCGGTGTTAATAACAGCCGTGGAAGCCTTGGGCATTACTGTACTGATAACATCATCGTCGTCGTTTGTCTTAGAGTTGTCGGCCTCGTTAAACTTAAGAACGCTGCCGTCGTATCTGAGAGCCCACTGGCTGTTGAGCAAGCCGTAGCTGCAGTTAATGAAGTAGGAAACAGTGAGCTTCTTTGTTGTAGAATCAAAGGTTGTAACGTTCTTGGGGAACATGTTGGAATCCGCGGTTACGCTGAAGTTTTTAGCGTAAGTGGGAGCCTGTGTGGGTTTAGCTGTTGTGGGAGCCGCTGTTGTGGGAGCAGCGGTTGTGGGAACAGCGCCCTGACCCTTTGTTACATCTGTAGCCTGAACCTCAACCTTTGTGGGAACAAGGTTGGTTTCTGTCCATGACTGACGTCCGTTAGCGCCGTAGATGTGGCTCTTGCCGTTGAGCTTCAGATAAACCTGCTTTGTCTTATCCTTTGAATCGGGCGGATACTGACCGAGGCTTGTGCCGCCTGAGGTAAGCGCGCCGTTGATTACTACGCAGGTATTTGATGACTTTGAAAGGTCAAAGTTAGAGGTTGTTGAGTTGTTGTTTGCGTCGGTAGCATAGCAGGTCTTGGGAACTTCTACATAGTACAGTCCGAGTGTGGAATCGTACTTCATTTCAAGACCGGGCCAGCCGCCTGCTGTATATGTCGGGTTCTTGCTCTTGGTTACCTCATCAAAGATGTAGGCGTGATAGGGCTCTGTCCATGATGACCATGTTGAGTGAGCCTTGTCAAAGAAGATATAAACGCCGGTTGACTGATCCTTCTGCTTCTTATACTGATACTTATACTCCTTTGTCTGACCGTTCTTGTCGGTAGCCTTAAGAGTAAGGTTGATTGTTTCGCCGTAGTTGTAGTCCGAACCGATGCGGATTGTTGTTCCGTTGGTGTAAGCTACGGGAGTTGAATCATCGAGGCAGTATGTAGCGGACGTTGCGTTCTCAAACTTGAGAGTTGTTGTCATTGTCTCGCCGTAGAAATTACCGCTCTCAACCGAGCTTGTCGCTGTAGGTGTAGAAGTTGACTTGTAAACAACAGCTACGCCTGTTGAGCCCATTGTACCGGTAACTGTGCCGCCGGAGCATTTGAACTCGTTGCCTGTAACGGTATCAACATATGTACCGTCGGCAAGACCTGTGCCGCCGAGGCTTACGTTGCCGCCGTTGCCGCTTACGTTAGAAATAACGACGCCTGTGCCGCCTCTCTGAACATAAGCATAGCTGCCGCTGCTGCCGAGCTTCTCGGACTTGCCTACGAATGCGTTATGGAACTTGTTGATTTCGGAAACAACAACGCTCTTGTAGGTAAGGTCGTTTGTAGGCTCGCCCATGTTGTTTGTGCCGGGACGCGCAAAGAACAGAGCTGTAGCGTCTTTTCTGGCGCCTACGATAGCCCATGTCTTAACGATTTTGTCGTTGGGAACCTTGGCTGAATAGTTGGCATCCTTGGGGTTCATATAGGTGTCGTGAGACTCTGCCCAAAGAACAACATTGCTTGCAGCCTGTCCTGTTTTGTAGCCTGATGCAGCCGCCTGGCTTGCGTTACCGCCCTTAACAGCGGCGAGAGCGCTGTTACCGGTAGCGTTATCGGTGATCTTCATCAGGTTGTTGCCGGTGTACCAAGACCACTGTCTGCCTGAGCCGGGAGTGTTCAGAATCTCACCGTAAACATACAGATCGCCGCCGGTCTTGCTCTTGTACTGCTGCTTTGCATAATTGAGAACGTTTGTCCAGTAGTTTGAAGCGTAGCTTCCGTCGCTGGGAGTCTCAATGTGCTTAGCCGCGTCAAAACGGAATCCGTCAACACCGCACTGGATACAGTCGTTGAGCAGGGTCTTAACAAGGTTTTGAACGGTTGTGTTGCTTGTGTTAAGGTCGGGCATTCCGATGTGTCCCTGAACTACCGACTGCTGGTTGCCGTCGGAAGCACCCTGCTGGAAGCCGTGCCAGTAAGCGCTGCCTGAGGTCGATTTTGCCGCGTAAATTGACGGCTCATAGGTTTTTACCTGGCTGCTGATCGAATAGGGATCGGTTTCAAGTTCGTTAGCCAGATGGTTGGATACGATATCGCAGATGATCTTGATACCGTATTTGTCCGCTTCCGTACAGAGAGCGGTGAGGTCTGCCTTTGTGCCGAACCAAGATGATTTAGCAAACGAAAGGCTTACGGGCTGGTAGGGCTTCCACCACTGTCCTGCAATGTCGGTCGAAGTACCATAATCCTTCGGCTGCTGTACAGGAGAGGTCTGAACAGTGGAATAACCTGCCGCCGCAATGGATGGAAGGTTGTTCTTGATTGAGTTGTAAGACCAGTTAAACGCATGCAAGATTACGCCGTCCTGAACGTTCTTCTGGATGTTCGGCTCGCTGGAAACCTGAGCGGTTTCTTCCACGGTAGCCGCGCTCGCAGCAATCGAAAACGCCAGTGACGATGTGAGTAAGGTTGCAGCTGTAACAATGCTTACCAACTTTCTCAACATTTTCATGTGGAATCATTCCTTTCTATATTACTTCATAATTATTATAGCAAAACTAAAAATAAAAGTATATGTTTTTTGTTACAAAACATTTACAATTTTTTTGTGCATTATCACCTTTGTTGAAGTTTTTTATAAAAAATATTAACAGTTATTGTACACTTTTCACGACAGTTTCCTACAAAGTTGTAACGATTCCGAAAGCAACCTTGCGCTTGCGTTTATAACGCGAAAAATATATTTGACTTTTAAGCAGCTTTAGAATATAATCTATATTGGTTTTTTATGTTTTATACTTAAATATATAACACGGAACAGGGGTGCATAAATGGAACAGACAGCAAAAAAAACAGTTATTTCTCTAAGGGATATTTTTGTCCGATTTGACGGCGAGGTAATTTTAAACCATATCAACCTTGACATCCGTGAAAAGGAGTTCGTGACCATTTTGGGACCGAGCGGCTGCGGAAAAACTACAACCCTAAGAATTATCGGAGGCTTTGTTTCCCCCGAAAGCGGCGATGTGATTTTTGACGGCAAAAGGATTAACGATTTGCCGCCTAACAAGCGCAACGTAAACACTGTTTTTCAAAAATATTCGCTGTTTCCTCATCTTAACGTATTCGATAATGTTGCCTTCGGTTTAAAGCTTAAAAAGCTGCCGAAGAATGAAATAAAAGAAAAGGTCAGCAAAATGCTTGCCACCGTTGACCTGAAGGGCTACGAAAAGCGCCCGGTTCAAAAGCTTTCGGGCGGTCAGCAGCAGCGTGTGGCGATCGCCCGTGCGCTTGTGTGCGACCCGGACGTTATTTTGCTTGACGAGCCTTTAGGCGCGCTTGACCTCAAGCTCAGAAAAAGTATGCAGCTTGAGCTAAAGGAAATTCAGCGCCAAACCGAGAAAACCTTTATATATGTTACCCACGATCAGGAAGAAGCTCTTACCATGAGCGACCGCGTTGTGGTCATGAACAACGGTTCGATTGAGCAGACCGGAACCCCCGAGGATATCTACAACGAGCCCGTTAACGCCTTTGTCGCGGACTTTATCGGCGAGGCGAATATTCTTAACGGCACAATGATCGACGACTGCCGCATAAGGATTTTGGGCAGGGAGCTTGAGTGCGTCGACAAGGGCTTTGGCAAAAACACCGAGGTCGACGTTGTTATCCGCCCCGAGGATATCGAGATCACAGCTCCCGAAAACGGTCAGCTTGCCGGCGTTGTACAAAGCTCAATATTCAAGGGCGTACATTACGAAATGAGCATTATGTGCGGCAACTGTGAAATTATAGTTCAGTCCACAAAAAGCGCCGAAATCGGAAGCACCGTGGGAATGAGCGTAATTCCGTTCAACATTCAGATCATGAACAAGCTGCTCCCGTTCTATAACAATATAATAGAAACAGCCGTAAGCTATTCAAGCGAAGCCGACAACTGCTTTGAGTTTGAGCTTGAAGGTGAGACCGTTACCGTTAAGGACAGGTTCTTCCCGGAAGGAACCAAGCTTGAAATCACCCTTCCCCCCTGTGCGCTGTCGCTCACCGGCGAAGGCGACGGAGATTTAAAGGACGTTTACATTGAATCGGTTGTTTACAAGGGAGAGCACAACGAAATCATCCTTGAATCCGACGAACGCAAGTGGCTGATGCTCAGCGACACCGACGAACAGGTTGCAACCTATGTTCCCCTGCACTTTGATTTTTCTCAGGCCAAGTTCAAAGTACTTAGCGATGGCGGGGAGGAAAAATAATGAAATCACGCAAGCTTACCATACCTTATATAATATGGATGCTGGTGTTCACAATGATACCGATCGTTATGATCGGAGTTACCGCGTTCACCGACAAAAACGGCGCGTTTACGCTCTCAAACTTTAATAACGCGCTGTTCTACACAAACGTATTTACAAAATCACTTTTTATCGCGTTCATATCAACGCTTATTTGCCTTGTTGCGGCTTATCCGCTGGCATACATGATGACGCGCATGAAAAAATCCACTCAAAACACGGTAATTATGCTTATTATGATTCCGATGTGGATGAACTTTCTGCTCAGGATCTACGCGTGGATAATCCTGCTGCAGCAAAACGGACCTATCGACACGGCGCTTTCGCTGCTCGGAATTCACGGCACCTATATAGGAAACACAGGCGCGGTCATCGCCGGAATGGTGTACGAGTATCTGCCGTTTATGGTGTTGCCTATTTACACGGTTATGAGCAAAATCGACAACGGGCTTATTGAAGCCGCCCGCGACCTCGGCTCAAACAGTACGGCAGTGTTCCGCAAGGTTGTTTTTCCGCTGAGCGTCCCCGGGATAATCTCGGGAATAACAATGGTTTTTGTCCCGAGCGCGAGCACCTTCCTTGTTTCGCAATACCTCGGCGGAACCGACGACATTATGATCGGCGACGTTATCGACAAGGTTTTCTGGACAGACCAAAACACGGGCTCGGCAATATCGCTTATACTGATGGTATTCATCTTTATTTTCCTTGTTATTATGAACCTTTTCGGTGATGAGGAGGCGATTGCGTGACAAAACAAAAAAGCGGCGTATTTACCAAAGTATACATCGCTCTGATTATGATTTTCCTTTACTCGCCTATTGCCGTAATGATATTTTCATCCTTCAACAAGGGCAAAACTCTTGTGTGGAAGGGCTTCTCACTAAGATGGTACGGCGAGCTTTTCAAAAACAAGGCTATTATCAGCGCGCTGATAAACACGCTTTCAATCGCGGTTCTCGCCTCGCTGTTCGCCGCCATTCTCGGCACGGCGGCGGCGATCGGAATCAACAACTTCAAGGGCAAAAAACGCGCCGTAATTCAAAACGTTTCCAACATTCCCATAATCAGCCCCGACATTGTAATGGGTGTTTCGCTCATGCTTCTGTTCGCCTATTTGGGCAACATATTCCGGTTTGAAATGGGTTACGGCACAGTTTTGATCTCCCACATCTGCTTTTGTGTGCCCTTCGTTGTTCTAAATGTTATCCCAAGGCTAAAACGTATGGATCCAAGCCTTTATGACGCGGCTCTCGATTTGGGCTGCAACCAGTGGCAGGCGTTTTTCAAGGTTGTGATTCACGAGCTTATGCCCGGTATTGTTTCGGGCTTTTTAATGAGCTTCACCTATTCCCTCGATGATTTCATCATCACCCACTTTACTCAGGGCGCAAAGTTCCAAAACCTGAGCACCGAAATATATTCAATGCTCAGGCGCCAAATTCCGCCCACAATCAATGCGCTTTCCACCCTTCTTTTTGTCGCGATTATGATTATAATGATAATTATTAACATACGCGACAGACACGAAGAAAAAGTTAAAAACGGGAAATAACTCCCGAGGAGGTTAATTATGAAAAAGATTTTAAGCATTTTACTCAGCGCCGTTATCTGCGCTTCCTGTGCCGCCTGCTTTGCCGGCTGCGGAGGCTCTGACGAAAAAAAGCCCGAAAACAAGGGCGAGGTTAACGTTTACAACTGGGACGATTATGTTGCCGAAGGTCAGGACGGTCTTATGAACGTTATCGAGGAGTTTGAAAAGGAAACCGGAATCAAGGTTAACTACACAACCTACTCCACTAACGAGGAGCTTTACAACAAGCTTAAAAACAGCAACGACAACTATGATGTTGTTGTTCCGTCCGAATACATGGTCAGCAAGCTTATCCGCGAAAAAATGCTGCTTGAGCTTAACTACGACAACATTCCCAACTACAAATACATCAACAAGCGCTTCAAAAGTCTTCCCTGCGACCCCGACAACAAGTACACGGTTATATCTTACTGGGGCGTAACAGCTATGGTTTACGACAAAACCAAGGTTAAGAACAAGCCCGACTCGTGGGACGCTTTGTGGGACAAAAGCTTAAAGGGCAACATTTTGATGATTGACAACAGCCGCGACGCCATGGCGATCGCAATGCAGACACTGGGAATAGATCCGTCAAAATGCACCAAGGCTGATGTTGACAAGGCAACCGAAAAGCTCAAGGAACAAAAGCCGCTCATAAAAAAATACGTCATGGATCAGGTGTTCAACGAGATGGAGGGCAGCCAGTCGGCTATCGCCCCCTACTACGCCGGCGACATCGCCATGATGATGGAAGAAAACGAGGATCTTGACTACGCGTTCCCGAAGGACGGCTCCAACCTTTTCTATGACGCGTTCTGCATTCCTACCTGCGCCGAGAACAAGGAAAACGCCGAGGCGTTCATCAACTTTATGCACAAGCCCGAAATCGCCGCCGAAAACTGCAAATATCTGCGTTACGGCTGCCCCAACGACGAAGCTGTCAAGCTTTTGCCCGACGACATCAAGAACAGCGAGCTTACCTTCCCAAGCGAAGAATACCTCGACAAATGCTACATCTTCTCAGATGTTGAAGACGATGTTTACACCTATATGCAAGATCAATTTGTAAAAATCCAAGCCAAATGATTTACTTCGCGTTCTTCACAGCGGATTAAATGATAACTGCGCCGTTTCGCCGGAAAACTTTTTTCTCAGGAAAAGCCGTATAACGATATAAAAAACACCGCGGATCTAAACCAATGATCCGCGGTGTTTTAAATTATTGTATTACTGTTTTTCTGTTTTGGCGTCCGGAGCGTTTTTGCCTATGCTGGCAATGCCGTTAAGCGCGCCTGCCTTTGCCTTATAGCCCTCGGAGGTTGCGATAATTTCGCCGTTTTTCGCCTTTAAGCGGAAGCGGATCTCGCCTGCCTTGTCGGTATACATCTCATATTTGGGATGCTTCTTTACTTCAAAGTTCTCAACGGTCTGATCCTCAACCTCAGCGCCGCAGTTTGTTTTTACACTTTCAATGCCTGCCAAGCAAGCCTTTTCGGATTTATAAATCTGAGATGACGCAATAATTTCGCCGTTACCTGCCTTTAAATCAAACTTAAAGCCGCCGTTAGCGGTTTCCTTTACAACGAATTTTCCCATGAGTTATCCTCCTTAGATTTAATTAAGTATCTTTGATACTACTATAATATTAGCATAATTAAATAATAGTGTCAACTATGTTAAGCGAAATTTATGCAAAACATAAATTTACAAATATTTAAAAACTTTTTTAAAAATTTAAGGTTGTTTTAAGTTTAACAATCTAAAATATAGCCACAGTAAGAAAAGCAAACCAACTTACCAAATTGAACGGAGGATAAGCTTATGAAAAAGAAAGTTATCGTATTATTTATGGCACTCGTTATGGCTTCGGCATTCACAGCCTGTTCATCAAACAGCAATCAGGCAAACACCCGGACAGCCTCGCAGACAGAAACAAAACAGTC
>CADAYK010000058.1:0-2653 GCA_902792105.1 uncultured Ruminococcus sp. | reverse complement strand
CAGCAGCGCAGAAAGCTCAAACTCGGACTCCGGCAGCAATTCGGACGAAATCTTTACCGACCGTGATTTACAGCAAACCGCCGACACCTCAAACGCGAAAACCTACAACCTCAGCGACGGACAGAACATTAACATCACCGAGGAAGGCGTATATGTGATCAAGGGCAGCGCGAAAAACGTTACAGTCAGCGTTGACGCCGCTGACGACGCAAAGGTTCAGCTCGTGCTCGATTCCGCTTCGGTCACAAACGATTCCGCTCCCTGCATCTACGTTAAAAACGCCGACAAGGTGTTTGTTACCACTGTAAACGGCTCAACCAACAGTCTCACGGTATCGGGCAGCTTTACAGCCGACGGCGACACCAACACCGATGCGGTTATCTTCTCAAAGGACGACATCGTTCTCAACGGACAGGGCACGCTCAACATCAGTTCAACAGCCAACGGCGTAACAAGCAAGGACGACCTTAAAATCACAGGCGGCACAATCAGCATTTCCGGCTCCGCCGACGGACTTGAAGCAAACGAATCCGTCGCGATCGCGGACGGCGACATAACTATCAAGACCGATAAGGACGGCGTTCACGTTGAAAACAGCGACGACGACACCACAGGCAGCTTCTACATAAAGGGCGGCAAGCTGAACATTACCGCAGGCGACGACAGTATTCGCGCCACAACCACGGCAACAATTGACGACGGCACAATCACCGCAACATCGGCAGAGGGCATAGAAGCAACCTACATTACAATCAACGGCGGCACGATCGAGGTCAACGCAAGCGACGACGGAATCAACGCCACGACCAAATCAAGCGCTTACACACCCACAGTTGAATTCAACGGCGGAAACACAACCATCAACATGGGACAGGGCGACACCGACGGAGTTGACTCCAACGGAAACCTCACCATCAACGGCGGAACGATCAGCATTAACGCTCAGTCACCGTTTGACTATGACGGCACAGCCCAAAAGAACGGCGGCACAATAATTATCAACGGCACCGAGACCGACACCATTCAAAACCAGATGATGGGCGGCGGAATGCACGGCGGAATGCGCGGCGGTCAAATGCCTGACGGCGGCATGGGCGGCGGTTTTTAACCAAACGGCATAAGATAAAATTACTAAATAATTATCAAACAACATCAGGCGGACGGCTTTCACGGGAAATGCCGTCCGCCTGTTTTTCGTTATTGACTTTTTCGCTTTGAAAATGTATATTTAAAATAAGAGGTGCATTACTATGAAATACATAAAAAAACTAACCGCGGCGGCATTATCGTCTTTGCTTATACTCTCCCCTTCCTTGGTACAGGCGAAAAGCGAAGTCCCCGTTAAGGACAGCATCAAGGTTGAAAAAATAGATTTTAATAACCCGAGCTTCATTCGGGGAATGGACGTTTCGTCGGTGGTATCGCTCGAAAAGGCAGGAGTCACCTTTAAGAACAGCGGCGGCGAAACGGAGGATATCTTCAAGATTCTGAGTGACAGCGGAGTAAACTACATTCGCGTTCGCGTATGGAACGACCCGTTTGACAGCAGCGGCAACGGCTACGGCGGAGGAAACAACGACCTCAAAACCGCCGCCGAAATCGGAAAACGCGCATCGGAAAACGGCATGAAGCTTTTGGTTGACTTCCACTATTCCGATTTTTGGGCGGATCCCGGCAAGCAAAAGGCTCCCAAGGAATGGAGCAGTCTTTCCGTAAGCCAAAAGGAGCAAAAGCTTTACGAATACACCCTCAGCTCGCTTTATTACCTCAAGGATAACGGCGCCGAGGTCGGTATGGTTCAGGTAGGCAACGAAACCAACAACGGGATCGCCGGGGAATTTGAGCAAAAGAACATGGCTAAACTGTTTTCGGCGGGTTCAAAAGCCGTTCGTGATTTCGACAAGGACACGCTTGTAGCGCTGCACTTTACCAATCCCGAAAAAACAGGCATGGTTAAATACCTTGCCGATTTTCTCAACAAATATAAGGTTGACTACGACGTTTACGCAACCTCCTACTACCCCTACTGGCACGGCAGTCTTGACAACCTTACCACGGTGCTGAGCTATGTAGCCGACACCTACGGCAAATACACCATGGTTGCCGAGACCTCCTACGCCAACACCCTTGCCGACACCGACGGCCACGCAAACACCGTGAACGAATACAACAACAACACAGGCAGCGACCTTTTGTGGGACTTCACACCTCAGGGACAGGCAGACGAGCTGCGTTCGGTTATGGCTGCGGTAAACAACGTGCCTAACGGCAAAGGCTTGGGAGTATTTTACTGGGAAGGCGCATGGATAACCGTGGGCGACACAACCGGAAAAAGCGGCAGCGCCTACACAAAACAATACAACCAAAACAAAGCCCTGTGGGAATCCGCGGGCTGCGGCTGGGCGTCAAGCTATTCAACCGACTATGATCCCGATGACGCCGGCAAATACTACGGCGGCTCGGCTGTTGACAACCAGGCGTTTTTCTCTCCCGACGGCACGGCCCTACCCTCTTTGAACGTTTTTAAAAATGTCATCACGGGCAGCATCACCGATGATTATATTTTGGGCGACGTGACCGGCGACGGAACCGTAACCATCAGCGACGCAACCGAAATACAGCGTTACATCGCCAAAATCAAGGATTTCACTCC
>CADAYK010000057.1 GCA_902792105.1 uncultured Ruminococcus sp. | reverse complement strand
GCCATGATGATCGGTATGTTCAGCGTAGTAGGCGTAACAAGCGCAAGCGCTGCTACAGACAAGGTTAGCTTGTACTCATCCAGCATTACATTTACCAAGTACGGCGCATATACCTATGAGGCATACATTCAGACCAGAGATAACGCAAGCGATCAGCAGGTATATGTTCACTATCTTTACATGGATTCTTTAGGCTGGACCGACACTAAGGCAGAATATGTAACTACCCTCAGCGACGGTTCCAAGATTTGGAAGGCATATTTCACCAGCATGAACACTCACTACGCTATCAAGTTTGTTGCTGACGGCCGCGAGTATTGGGATAACAACAACGGCAAGGACTACAACGGCACCGAAACAGTAGGCGTTGCTCCCATCGCACCCAAGAGAAACGCTTCCGGCTTCTACTACAGCAACACCTACGCAATCAACGCTGTTTTGCAGAACTACGCTTATCACAAGGACGTATTTGTAAGATACACCAACGATAACTGGAACACCTACCACGATCAGCCCTTGAGCTACAAGAGCACAAATCTTGACGGCACAGAGCTTTGGAACACAGTTCTCACCCTTCCTTACAGCCAGACCTTTGGCGACGATTTCCAGTATGCACTCTGCTACCGCATAAACGGCAACGAGTACTGGGCTAATAACTTTGGCGCAAACTACAACGCTTCTTTCTACGTACATCACTAATTAATTTTATTACGGGCTGCCGCTTATAAAAGCGGCGGCTTTTTTCGTTAACAATAAAAAACAGCAAAGTCAAAATGACTCTGCTGTTTTTTGTATCAGATAAAAAGCGGACAAAGGTTTTCGACGATGATTTCCGCTATAACGTGTTGGGTTTTTGTTTGTCAAAGTATATATTTTTCTTTGTCAAGACGGCATTCAAAGGTTGAAACGCTCTTTTGCATATCGAATTCATTCAGCCGTACTATATCGCCGTAGAATATATCAATGTTTGTTTTGTAGTTGGATAACGCTGCCAAGTCGGCGAAGGTCACCAGCGCAAAACAGCCTTGCTGCATTTTATCTTCCGGCAGCATATCGGTAAATGCTAAAAGACTTTTATGGGCGACAACCGGTTTCAAAAGCTTGCTGTCGATTTTTTGCAGCTGTTCTTTTACAGCCGGATCAAAGGTTTGGGCAGTTTTAACACGGAATACTTCGCCGCCGGGTCTTTCACCCGCAAGAAACTTGTAGGGGTCAATCGAAAGCATAACCGTATCGCAGGAAGGCACTCTGGTGTCGCTGAGCAGCGTAAGCGCGTTCTCTGTCGCGTAAAGCGTATCTTTATTAAGCTTTTTGGACTTTATTTGGATCCAGTACAGTCCCAGATTATAAGCTATCGCATTGGTATAGTAACGCCTTTTTTTTCGGCAACAACTTCGGTATGGTCGTTTAGGGTGTAGGTGTTTAATTCCAAATCGTCCTTATGTGTATAGTCTCTCTGCCTCAGATACGGTGAACGGAGCCCGTTGAAAATTTTTTCGGCGACACCAACATGCATCGGTTTATCACTGAAGCTGTCAAGATAATCGTCGGAATTGTTTTTCATTTCTGAATCTCCTTATTCGGTAAATATTTTAATATTTGAGTATATCAACGCTTTTTGTCAAAAAACAGCTGTTGATATATCGGCTTTTATAAGGCTGTTGTTTTGTTCGGATAAAATAAAACGCAGTACACCCCATGGGCATACTGCGTAAAAAACTATCTTTGTAATAACGTAATATCGCCGGAAAATTTACTGATAATCGCAAACGCTTGCCCATTTAAGCAAAAATTCCCTTTCCTCGGGCTTGCCCTTAACTGACTGGGAAGCTGCGACAATAGGCATCCAGCCCTCAACATACTGGCGTGCGGTGTCGGTCTTTTCACAGAAAAGCTTAAGATACTTTTCGGCAATATCCTCCTGACCTCTCAGACAGAAGGTGAGGTAGGTTCTTGCCGCGTCGGCAGCGCCGTTACCCTGGGTAGCGTGCGACCAGTCAAGAATATAATGTGTTCCGTCGTCCTTGATTATGATGTTGCCGGGGGTAAAATCGCCGTGACAAACCTTGTCGTGCTTCTTCATTGAGGCAAGTCTGGTGTGCAGCTCGTAACGTGTTGTGGCGTCAAGGTCGCTGCGGCTGATTTTGCTCTGCATTTTGTCCTGAAGCCTTTTGAGCAGCGGACATTTTTGGCTGAGTATTTCCTTTTGGATGTCAACAAAAAGGTTTAAGTATTCGTCGAGCTTGTCGGGGTTTTCCTCCATAAGCTGCTTAAGGGTTTTGCCCTCAATGTAGTCGGTAACAATCGCCCACTTGCCGTCAATCTTGGTGACTTCCTCAATTTTGGGAACGTTAAGACTGGTTTCTTCAACGCGCGCCTGGTTGAGCGCCTCGTTTAAAATATCGGACTTGGGAAAGCTTTCATCAAAAACCTTAACGGCATAGTCGCCGTCTCTGTATATCACCTTGTGGCTTCTCTTTGCGAGAACCTGATCGAGTTTCATAAATAAAACCCCTTTCATTAAAAAATTAAAGCATAACAAAATTCGCGCTTGATTGCTGTATATATTATACAATAATTATCCTGCTTAGTACAGTGGCTAAATAGTAAAAAAAATGCCCTAAACTTTGTGGAAAAACACAATATAAACGACTTTGATTTGCTGTTATTGCCAAATTATTCGCCGTTAATTTGTATATTTTACATATTCAAAAATGCGTATCGGTCATTTTAGACAGCGTTTGTTCAAAGAATCCTTTGTGCAATATGACGTTATTCTTTGTTTTTCGCCCAAACCAAAAACAGCCGCCCTAAGGCAGCTGCTTTTGGATTTAGAAATAAACAAATCTTTTCAAATACCAAATATTATTATCAAATGCCGCGGATTAACCCACCCTTGCGTTTCCAACATCGCCAAAGGTGTTCAGCCTGAAAAGCTTGCTTTCATCCTTAACATTGTCGCAAATAATGCAGGCTTCGGTAATTTTTCCGCCCTCAATAAGCTTTGTTAAGCCCACAAGCTGACACAGCTTGCTTTTGAGGTTGAGTCTGTCGCCCTCGGAGGTGACAAGATATACGTTGCCCTCGCAGGTATCAAGCACGGCGAGGAACTCTGTTACATCAATATTGTGTAAGTTAAGAATTGGTGTCATAATGTTTCCTCCTTCAATACTTAGGTTCGGCCTTAAAGGAGCCGACCGAGTAAACTTTGCGCCATTTACCATTTGGCAAATCATGATTTACATCGACCGTTATTATTCAATTGTTACCCGAGTAAATTTATCAAAACGCGCGGTTTTGATAACGATATGAATTGTCGAGGTCAGGCGGACTTTTCCTGACCATCATTATTATACTCCAAAATTCAAAAAAGTCAACAAAATAAATGACACTTAGTTGTGCAAAGTGCCATTTGTATGTCAATAATAACTAAAACAAAAGATGAAAATTTATGCAAACAGCTACAAAACGGTTACTTTTCTTTTTCCAAATTTTGTTTTAATTTGTAACCGTTTCGTCAAGTTATCCAACTAAATTAATGTTTGGTATAAAACAAAGTGAGTATTATCCAAACTTTAAAATTGAAAGTGTTTTGCAAAATAAATTAGTAGCGAAAAGCCTGTTTTCAAAGTAAAACAGCAACAAAGTACCGTTATTTTGCGCCGTAAAGTTTAATTAACGGTTGAGATTAACCTGCGGTTGTGTTACAATAATATCAGTAAATCAGTTTTAAGGAGTAATGATTATGCTCAATGAATTTTACGGACAATTTAAAAGCGGAACCGACATCCGCGGAATAGCCTGCGAGGGCGTTGAGGGGCAGCACCAAAACCTTACCGACGAGGCGGTCAACAACATGGCTGACGGCTTTGTGCTTTGGCTTGCCGGAAAAACAGGCAAAAAGCCGTGTGAGCTGACGATTTCGGTCGGCCGCGACAGCAGGATCACCGGACCGCACATTATGGAGCTCACCACAAAGCGCTTCAAGCTTGCCGGAGCAAGGGTGATTTGCTGCGGACTTGCCTCAACGCCGTCGATGTTTATGACTACGGTCGAGCTGGGTTGTGACGGCGCGCTGCAAATAACAGCCAGCCATCATCCGTTTAACCGCAACGGACTCAAATTTTTTACGCGCGGCGGCGGACTCGAGGGCAGCGATATTGAAGCTATCCTGAAATTTGCTCAGGACGGCGCGCACCCCGAGGAAACAGACGGCGGAAGTATTGAGGATTACGACTTCATGAGCGATTATTCAAAGCTTTTGCGCGATAAAATCAAACAGGAGGTCAACGCGGAGGATTACGACCATCCGCTTGCGGGCTTTAAGATCGTTGTTGACGCCGGCAACGGCGCAGGCGGCTTTTACGCTGACAAGGTTTTGGCTGAGCTTGGAGCCGACACGACCGGCAGCCGTTATCTTGAACCCGACGGAATGTTCCCAAACCACGTTCCCAATCCCGAGGACGCAGAGGCAATGGCTTCAATTTGCGAGGCGGTGCGCGAAAGCAATGCCGATCTGGGCGTGATTTTCGACACCGACGTTGACCGCGGCGGCGCTGTTGACAGCAAGGGCAACGAAATCAACCGCAACCGTCTTGTCGCGGTGGCGGCGGCTATCGCTCTTGAGGGCAACGAAGGCGGAACGGTCGTAACCGACTCGATAACCTCAAGCGGACTTAAGGACTTTATAGAAAACACCCTCGGCGGAAAGCACTACCGCTACCGCAGGGGCTACAAGAACGTTATTGACAAGGCGCTCGAGCTAAACGCGCAGGGCATAAACTGTCCTCTTGCGATCGAGACCTCCGGTCACGCGGCAATGCGCGAAAACTACTTCCTTGACGACGGCGCTTATCTTTGTACCAAAATAATAATCAAGGCGGCTCAGCTCAGAAAACAGGGCAAGGAGCTTGACGAACTTACGGCAGAGCTTAAGGAACCGCTTGAAAGCATCGAAAAGCGCTTTCAGATCACCGAAAAGGACTTTCGCTCCTGCGGCGAACGCATTATTAATGAGCTGACGGCTTACGCCGAATCGCAGGAAGGCTGGAGGGTTGCCGATGACAACCGCGAGGGGATCCGCGTTTCGTTCGACAGTGAAAACGGCGACGGCTGGTTTTTGCTCCGCCTTTCGGTTCATGATCCCATTATGCCGCTGAATATCGAGAGCGACAGCAAGGGCGGCGCCGAAATAATCCTTAATAAGCTGTACAAGTTCCTTGAAACCGTAAGCGGACTGAAGCTTTAAGGCAATACCGCATAATTCAGGTGTGCGGATTGCGCAGCAAGATTTTTTGTCAGGTTGTACAAAATCAAGGTAAGGCTGACGCCTTGCCGAGATTTTTTGGGCAAGCTGACGGAATAATATTCAAGCAAGCCGTGCGCCTTGAATTGTGCGGTGTTGCCTAAACTTTTAATATAATAACAACACAGGGAGCGCGTGCTCCATTGTTTTACGGAGAGATGATTTAAGTTGGATATACTATCCATTTTCAAAGATTTGGCTATAATCTTTATTTTTGCCAAGGCGTTCGGGCTTTTGGCGCGCAAGCTAAAAGCGCCGCAGGTTGTAGGCGAAATCGTTGCGGGTTTAATTATCGGCCCGAGTGTGCTCGGACTTGTCAAGCTCAATGATTTTTTGAGCATATGTGCCGAAATCGGCGTGATCCTGCTGATGTTCTCGGCAGGTCTGGGAACAAATCTTAAGGAGCTTCTTAAAACAGGCCCCAAGGCGCTTGCAATTGCCTGCGCCGGAGTATTTGTGCCGCTTGCGGGCGGAACTCTGCTTTACTCATGCTTTTACGGCTTTGCCGAGGTTGGATCGGAGAAGTTTTTGACTGCGGTTTTCATCGGTGTGATCATGACCGCCACCAGTGTAAGCATAACCGTTGAAACACTAAAGGAGCTCGGAAAGCTTAAAAGCGAGCTCGGAACAACAATACTCAGCGCGGCAATTATCGACGATGTGATCGGAATTCTGGTGCTGACCTTTGTTATCGGCTTCAAGGATCCCAAAACAAATCCGCTTAACGTTGTGTTAAGCACACTTGCGTTCTTCGCGGTCACGGTCGTTGTCGGATTTTTGCTGTACAAGCTGTTTAAGGCGATCGACAGAAAATATCCGCGTTCCAGACGAGTACCTATCTTAGCGCTTGCGCTTTGCTTTATCTTTGCCTATTGCGCCGAAAAGTTTTTCGGGATCGCCGACATCACGGGCGCTTATGCGGCGGGAATAGTGCTTTGCAGGCTTCGCGATTCGGAGTACATCGAGGAAAAGATGGACATCAATTCATACATGATTTTCGGCCCGATCTTCTTTGCGAGTATCGGTCTTAAAACGCGCGTGGACGGCATAACCTTCGATTTGGTGCTGTTTTCGGTCGCCTTTGTGCTTGTGGCGCTCGTCACAAAAATAATAGGCTGCGGCGCAACGTCAAGGCTGTGCGGCTTTAAGGGCAGGGAAGCCCTCAAAATCGGCGTGGGAATGATGACGCGCGGCGAGGTAGCGCTTATTGTGGCGCAAAAAGGTCTTGCCGTGGGAATGATAAGCTCGCAGTACTTTACCGCAGTGATCCTGCTGATTATTGTTTCAAGCATAGCCACGCCCATACTTCTAAAGCTTTTGTTCTCAAAGGACAAGCCCAAAGATAAAAAAATAACCGCTGCCGGTTAAGGCAGCGGTCAGAATTAAACAAACTCAAGTTCATCTGTTTTTAAATCCCTTGTTCTCAGCGCAGGCTGACACAAGGGTATTTTTTTGCCCTTTTTAACAAACAGCGGAACCTCGTTTAAGGCGACGTCAATGTAATGAATGCCCTTTTTAAGCTCCGCGGACTCAACGCGTGTTCCGCTTAGCTTCAGCAGCCGCATATCCTCGGGCAGGTAAACCGTTCTGCCCGATACATTCTGTTCATAAACGGGAGCTATCATGCAGTCATCGCCGAGCATAAGCTGGGTTTCGCACTCGCGCGCGATTTTGTCGCCGGGGTAATCGAAAGAAAGCGGACGGAAAATCAGGTCGTTGTTTTCGCTTGCGCCGCAAAAGATTTTGTAAAGATACGGTATAAGGCGGTATCTTACCTCAATAATATCCCTGAAATCATCGGCGCCGCCGAAGCTGTAGCATTCCTGATCCCTTGTGCCCAGCGCCGAGTGGTTGCGCATTAACGGGGTGAAAACCCCCAGCGCCAAAAACCGCAGAACAAGGTCGCGCGTAGCGTTGTCGTTAAAGCCGCCGAGGTCGGCTCCGCAGTACAAAAAGCCGCACATATTTGCCGACGGAAGCATTTTAAGGTTAAGCAGGATGTGGCTCCACCACGAATGATTGTCGCCGAACCAAATTCCTGCCGTGCGGTGGGCGCCGATGTAGGAGGCACGCGAAAACATCAGGATCTTGCCGCCGTAGTTTTCGGCGAAGTATTCGCCTGCCGCGCGCGTCATGCACGCTCCGTAAAGGTTGTGAACCTCCTGATGGTTGACCATTTTGCCGTCAATGCTGTGCCAAATCGAGGAATAGTCCTCCCGGCGGTTTGAAAGCCCGGCAAAAACATCCTTAATGTGGAAAAATCCGCCCAAATCAAGGTTTTTGCCCTTGGCGTTCACAGCCTCGTCAATCGCGGCGTTAAGCCCCTTTACCGAGTAAAACAGCGCCGGCTCGTTCATGTCGTTCCAAAAGCCGTCAATGCCCATGTCAATAAGGTAACGGTATTTTGAACCGAACCAACGGCGCGCTTCGGGATTGAGAAAGTCGGGAAAAGCGCAAACGCCCGGCCAAACTCCCGCCTCGAAAACCGAGCCCTCGGCGTTCTTGCAGAAGTAACCGTTTTTTATGCCCTCGTCATAAATTTCGTAGCCTTCCTCTTTTTTGATACCCGCGTCGATAATCGGGATAAGGTGGATACCCTGCTCCTTTTTTGCCGACACATATTCCTTAAAGCCCGGAAAGGCGTTTTCGCTGACCGTAAAATCCTTGAAGCTCTGCATATAATCAATGTCAAGATACACGCAGTCAAGGGGGATTTTAGCCTCGTCATATCCGCGCACAACGCGGTCAACGGCTTCGGCGTTATGGTAGCTCCAACGGCTTTGCTGATACCCGAAAGCCCAAAACGGGGGAACGTAGCTTTTGCCGATGGCCGAGCGGAACTCGCGCACGACCTCGCGCGGGCTGTCGGCGGTGATAAGATAAATGTCAAAAGCCTGCGCGAAAACGGTGATCTTGGTTTCGGCGGTTTGGGTGTAGCCGACGTCCCAGCGTACTCTTGCGGGGCAGTCAACAAAAATGCCGAAGCAGCCGCTGCCGTCAAGCATAATAAAATTATGGGCGGCATAAAGCGAGCGCTTGCTTTCGGTGTGGAACGGATCGTCCGAGCAGTAGCTCTCATAAATCCAGCCGCGTTTGTTTATTCCGCGCACGGCTTCTCCCAGCCCGTAAACAATGTCGTCCTTCTGCATAAAAAAGCTAAACTCAAAGCAGCCGTCATTAATGCCTGATTTAAACGGAAAATCCTCAACGCTTTCGGCTTCAAGCGGAAGAATGACCGCGTTTGTGTCATACGGATGTCCCAGTCTGAATTTTCTGATCATGCCGCACCTCCAAAGTTGCCTTATATAATAAACATACCATAAAAGTGCAAAACAGGCAACATAAAAAATAAATTTTTTAATAGCTTTTTATCGGTTGAATTAGTTTTGATATTGTGGTACAATAATAAGGTATTTAATACCACTAATCTCTGAGGGGGCTTTACCGTATGTGCGGAATTTGCGGATTCACAGGCAGCATAGACGACCGTGAAAATGTTCTGAAAAATATGACCGAGGTTATAACCCACCGCGGTCCCGATTCAGACGGATTTTTCCACGACGATTACATTAACATGGGCTTTCGGCGTTTGTCGATTATCGACCTTGAGTCGGGGCATCAGCCCATTTACAACGAGGACAAAACACTGGTGCTCACCTTTAACGGCGAAATTTACAACTACAGACAAATCAAAAAGGCTCTCATCGAAAAAGGCCACAAGTTCCAAACAGAGGCGGACAGCGAGGTTTTGGTTCACGGCTTTGAGGAATGGGGAGAGGACATGCTTTCAAAGCTGAGGGGTATGTTTGTCTTTGCGATTTACAACACGGTTGACCACAGCCTGTTTATCGCGCGCGACTTCTTCGGAATCAAGCCGCTGCACTATACGCAGGTCGGCAGCGATTTTGTTTACGCAAGCGAGATCAAGAGCATTTTGGAGTACCCCGGTTTTGAAAAACGCTTTAATATGCGTGCGCTGGACACCTATCTTTCGTTCCAGTACGCCGTGCCGCCCGAAACCTTCTTTGAGGATGTTTACTGTTTGCTGCCCGGCCATTACCTTTGGTACAAAAACGGTGAGGTAGAAACCACCCGCTATTTTGAACCCAAGTTCCGTCCCGACGAAAGCATGACCGAACAGGAAGCTGTTGATAAAATTGAAAAGGTGTTTGAAAATTCCGTAAACGCCCACAAAATAGCCGATGTTGAGGTTGGCTGTTTCCTGTCGTCGGGCGTTGACTCAAGCTATGTTTCAACCTACTTTGCCGATCAAAAAACCTTTACTGTCGGCTTTGACTTCGGCGAAAAGTATAACGAGATCAGCTGGGCGGAAAACCTCAGCAAGCAAATCGGAGTTGAACACCACACCCACCTTATTTCAAGCGAGGAATTCTGGGACGCGGTACCCACGGTTCAGTACTACATGGATCAGCCGCTTGCGGATCCAAGCTGCGTCGCGCTTTACTTTGTTTCGCGTCTTGCAAGCGAGTATGTAAAGGTAGTGCTCTCGGGCGAGGGCGCCGACGAGCTGTTCGGCGGCTACACCTGCTACAACGACCCCAGGGTTTTCCGCATGTATCAAAAAATCGTCCCTCACTTTTTGCGCAAGGCGTTCAGGGCAATTGCCAGAAAGCTGCCCGACATTAAGGGACGCGACTATATTATCCGCGCGTGCGATCCGCTCGAGGAGCGTTACATCGGCAACGCGTATATGTATGATTTAAAACAAAAACAGAGCATTTTAAAGGATCCGTCAATTGCCACGGCTCCGCGCCGTTACACACGCAGGCACTATTACCGCTGCCGCAGGTATGACGACGTTACCAAAATGCAGTATCTCGATATTAATATGTGGCTGACAGGCGACATCCTGCTCAAGGCAGACCGCATGAGCATGGCAAACTCCCTTGAGCTGCGCGTACCTTTCCTCGACAAAGAGGTGTTCAAGGTTGCGTCAAGCCTGCCGACCGACCTCAGGGTAAACAAGAGCAACACCAAGTACGCAATGCGCAAGGCAGCGGCAAGACACCTTCCCGAGCAAACAGCCGAAAAAGAAAAGCTCGGATTCCCCGTGCCGACAAGAGTTTGGCTGCGCGACGAAAAATATTACGGCATTGTCAAGAAAAAGTTCACCGGCAAAACCGCCGAAAAGTTCTTTAACACCGACGCGCTTGTGGGCTGGCTCGATGAGCATTTTACCGGCAAGGAGGACAACAGCCGCCGCGTTTGGACTATCTATGTTTTCCTTGTTTGGTACGATATCTATTTTGACGAAAACGATCCCAAGGTTGAAAAGCCCGTAAACCACCTTGCCGAGTTAAAGGCGGTTGCCGAGGCAAGGCGCGAAAAGCAGCTTAACGCACCCGGCGAGGCTATCATTGAAGCGGCTGAAAAGGCGGAAGGAAGCTTTATGGCAGAAGAAACAGAGGAAGAAACCGCCGCAGAAACAGGCGAAGAAACCGAGGATACATCCTTAGAGGACTTGGCGGAACAGTTGCTTTTGGAAAACGACGAAGAACAGCCTCAAGCCGAAGCTGCGGACGAGCCTGAAAACGAGGCGGAGGTTAAAGAGCCTGCCGCTGAGGAAGCGGAGCAAAAAGCAGGCGGCGAACCCGAGCCCGAAAAGACCGAGCCCGAAAAGCCGGATTTTTTGGCGGTCGATCCCACGGATGAAGATGACGATTTCTTTGAGGGGCTTGTAGGAGCGTCGCTGTTGCCAAACGGCGAAACCACCGACGGGCCTGTTACGGAACCGGAAGAAGAACAGCCCGAACAGGAGGCTCAGCCCGAAGCGGAGCAAGAGCCTGAACAGGAGGCTCAGTCCGAAGCAGAGCAGGAGCCCGAACAGGAGGCTCAGCCCGAAGCAGAGCAGCAACCCGAACAGGAGGTTCAGCCCGAAGCAGAGCAGGAGCCCGAACAGGAGGCTCAGCCCGAAGCGGTGGAGCAGTCCGAAGCTGAAGAACCCGTTGAGCCCGTAGATAACATCGAGTTCCCGATTGTGGAAAACGGTGCGGAAGAAACCGAAGTTCAGTCGACCGACGAGGAGTATGTAAACATCCAGAATCCCGAGGACAAGGAAATTTACAATGCTCCCAAAAAGCCTAAAACTCCGCAGGAGGAGCTTGAAATGGCGCTTGAAAGCATTGAAAGGCGCTCAAAATATTTGGATGAACCAAACGTTATTTCAGACGAGGCGATCGATGACATTGTCAGCCAAATCAGCTTCTATGACGACGATGACAAATAAAAAATAGACTCAAACAAATGTAGGGGTCGCGTTTTGGCGCGAACCCTACAGTACTGTAACAGGTATTGATCAACATTCCAAAAACGCGTCGATCAGCCCTTTAATATGCGGATACTCGGCTTCAAAGCCGGAAAGCGGCAGCGGATTTTCCCCAAGTCCGATTTCCGCGGTGAAGCCCGGGCGGCGGAAGGCAAGCAAAAACCAGTCCTTAAAGCCGCCGCCGTCGGCGATCGCTTCGGGTGACGACAGCGCGTAACCGCTCGCCTTACTCATTTTTTCGGCGAGCTCAAGGCTGCGTTTGGGAGCAAGGTTTTTAAAATCCCAATAAATCTCGCGTCCCTGGCTGTGCAGAGCAAGCACGCGGTCAAAGCAAAAGCGCCTGCAAAGTCTTACCATTGCGCGTGTTTCCGGCTCGCTTTCGGGGCGGAGCCCGCCGAACCTTGTGCAGGCAGGCCGGCAGATCCCCTCCTTGATCTCAAGCTGCTTAACCTTGTTCCAACAGGCGTTAAAATTGCGGTTGATGTCCACTCCGCGCGCGTTTGCCTTCCAAAGGTTTTTGTCGCGGCAGATCTTTTCTGCGGTTTTTGAGTACCTCCCGGCGGACTCAAAGCCGTTTATCGCTATTTCGGTGCCGTCGGGGTTGACACACGGCACAATAACAACTGACCTGCCCTTTGGCAGCTCGGCGGCGTATTTTAAAGCGGCGAGCACGGTAAGGTACTCCGTGCCGTGAAATCCGCCGGCAATCAGCGCAAGCGGCTCCTCTTTTCCGCATTTAAGCGCGAAAATCGTCCTGCCGCACAGCGACTTGCCTATGTCAAGTACGCTGAATTTGCCCGTCTCGGCAAGTCTGTCGATCGCGGCGCGCTGATTTTTATAATCAGGATAAAAATTATAATTCAAAATAAACCCACCCTAAAGAGATGATAGTATGAAAATTACAGAAAAAACACTTGACAGCAAAAGCATTTTTGAAGGCAGAGTTCTTCACATGAAGCACGACAGGGTAGAGCTGGTTGACGGCACTGTTGAGATGCGCGAAATCGTTGAGCATCCCGGCGGTGTTTGTGTTGCCGCGCTCGACGAAGAAAACAACCTGCTGTTTGTGCGCCAGTTCCGTTATCCTTACGCCGAGGAGGTCTTGGAGCTGCCTGCCGGAAAGCTCGAAAAAGGCAGCACTCCGCTTGAAAACGGAAAGCGCGAGCTTTTGGAGGAAACAGGCGCTCAGGGCTATTCCTACATTTCGCTCGGCAAGGTGTATCCCTCTCCAGGCTACACCAACGAGATCATTCATCTTTACGCCTGCAAAATCGGCACTCAGGGCGAAAGCAAGCCCGACGAGGGCGAAATTTTGAACGCCTTTAAAATTCCGCTTGACAAGGCTGTTGAAATGGTTCTGAACAATCAGATAGCCGACGCAAAAACCCAAATCGCGGTGCTCAAAACCGCCATGCTGCTCAAAAGCGGCAAAATTTAGGTAATAAAGCATATGCGGTGTTATTACGATTTATTCAGCGGCGACCGTCCGGCGGCGGTGGCTCTCGGTTTTTTTGACGGCGTCCACAAGGGACACCGCAGTGTTATCGAGCTTGCCGTTGACCAGCGGCACAACGGGCTTTTGCCTGTGTGCCTCACCTTTTCCGAAAGCCCCAAAAGCGTGATATCGGGCAAAGATATACCCGTTATTATGACCGCCGGGGACAAGGTAAGGGCGCTTGAGTCAATAGGCGTGGCAAAGGCGGTTTTCGCTGATTTCAGAAAACTTATGAACCTCAGCGCCGAACAGTTTGTGCGCGACGTACTGATCGGGACGCTGAACGCCAAAAAGCTTTTTTGCGGCTTTAATTACCGCTTCGGCAAAAACGCCGAGGGCAACACCGAGCTGCTGAGAAAGCTTTGCGCAAAATATCATATTGAGCTTGTTGTGCTTCCTCCTTCCGAGGATGACGGCGAGGTCGTGTCCTCAACTTTGATCAAGCGACTTATTTCCGAAGGCAGCGTAAGGCGCGCAAACCGCCTGCTTTGCGGCGAATTCGGGTTTTCGTCTCCCGTTGAGCACGGCAAGCGCCTCGGCAGAACCCTCGGCACGCCGACGATCAACCAGCCTTTGATTAAGGGTTTGGTTGTGCCCAAGTTCGGTGTGTACTGCGCGCGCGTCACACTTGCCGGCGGCGACTCCTACTGCGGCGTTACAAACGTTGGGATCAAACCGACGGTAGGCGGTTCGGTTCCGCTGTGCGAAACATGGATGCCCGAATACCGCGGAGGAGAAATTTACGGTCAGACAGCCGACGTAAGACTGCTTGACTTTATCCGCCCCGAACGCAAATTCGAGGGAATTGACGAGCTTAAGGCGGAGATTATAAGAAACGGCGGCACGGCATTGAGCATTTATGCAAAATTAAAATAATAACCGTTGACATTCTGAGCCGACGGATTACAATATATATGAATTCATAATAAAGGAAGTAATAAAAATGGCAAAACATCAGTTTAAATCGGAATCAAAGCGTTTGCTTGACCTGATGATCAACTCAATTTACACACACAAGGAAATTTTCCTGCGTGAGATCATCTCGAACGCCAGCGACGCAATTGACAAGCTCAGCTTTATTGCGCTGACCGACGACAAGCTCGGAATGACTCGCGATGATTTTAAGATCACCATCCACGCCGACAAGGACTCCCGTACCCTTACCATAACCGACAACGGCATTGGAATGGATCAGGACGACCTTGAGAACAGCCTCGGAACGATCGCGTCCTCGGGCTCCTACAGGTTTAAGCAGGAAATGGAGGAAAAGCCCGAGGATATCGACATCATCGGTCAGTTCGGCGTGGGCTTTTATTCCGCCTTCATGGTTGCCAAAAACATTACCGTCAACACAAAAAAATACGGCTGCGACACCGCTTACTGCTGGCAGTCCGGCGGAGCCGACGGTTTTACGATCGACGAAATCCAAAAGGATAACATCGGCACCGAAATTATCCTCGAGATGAAGGACAACACCGACGACGAAAATTATGATGAGTTTTTGGAGCAGTACCGTATTCAGGGACTTATCAAAAAGTACTCCGACTATATCCGCTATCCTATCATCATGGACATGAAAAAAAGCCGTGTTAAAGAAGAAACCAAGGACAGCGACAAGCCCGAATATGAGGAATACACCGAGGAAGTAACCCTTAACAGCATGGTTCCCATTTGGCAGCGCCCCAAAAAGGATGTTACTCAGGACGAGTACGATCATTTTTACAACGAAAAGTTCTTCGCTATGGACAAGCCCGTGCGCACCATCGTAACCTCGGTTGAAGGCGTTGTAACCTACAAGGCGCTGCTCTACATTCCCTCGGCGGCTCCCTATGATTATTACACCAAGGAGTACAAAAAGGGCTTGCAGCTTTATTCAAGCGGAGTTTTAATTACCGAAAACTGCGAGGAGCTTGTGCCCGAGCACTTCCGCTTTGTAAAGGGTATTGTTGACACAGCCGATTTGTCGCTGAATATCTCGCGTGAAATGCTCCAGCATGACCGCCATTTGCTTACGATCGCGCAGAACCTTGAAAAGAAGGTTAAAAACGAGCTTACGGCAATGCTCAACAACAACCGCGAGGACTACGAAAAGTTCTTCAAGGCTTTCGGCAGACAGCTTAAATACGGTGTTGTTTCCGATTACGGAATGCACAAAGAAGCACTTCAGGATCTGCTCCTGTTCTATTCCTCGACCGAGAAAAAGAACGTAACGCTCTCCGAATATGTTGACCGTATGAAGGAAGATCAAAAGTTCATTTATTTTGCCGCAGGTGAAAACTCCGCTGCAATCGACGCGCTTCCTCAAACCGAGCTGCTCAATTCAAAGGGCTTTGAAATCCTCTACTGCACCGAGGACGTTGACGAGTTCACGCTCCAGAGTCTGGGCGAGTACAAGGAAAAGAAGTTCTGTTCGGCTGCAAACGACGACCTCGGGATCGAAAACGAGCCCGAAAGCGAAGACGACCAAAAGACAAACGACGCGCTGCTCACCTTTGTAAAGGAAACCCTCGGCGACAAGGTGGCTGAGGTCACAGCGTCTAAAAAGCTTGTGTCGCATCCCGTCTGCCTTACCGCAAAGGGCGGAATTTCGTTTGAAATGGAAAAGTATTTCAATTCGGTTCAGCCCGACAGCGGCATGAAGGCTCAGCGTGTGCTCGAGCTGAACATGAACCACAGCGCGGTCAAAACAATGCAGGGCTTTATTGAAACCGATATTGACAAGGCTAAAAAGTATGCCGAGGTGCTCTATAACCAGGCGCTGCTCATTGCCGGACTTCCGCTTGAAAATCCGTCGGAATACACCGACCTTGTCTGCTCGCTGATTTGATTTCGGTCTGTTCAGAATGTTATAAATTAATACGTCCTTGCAAGGCGCCAGCCTTGCCGCGTCCTCCGCCTTGTCTTGCGAAAAATATCCTCGCAAAACATAAGTCTACTTTCTATCAGGAATTAGTATAAAAGGGGACGGTTCGCCGTCCCTTTTGCGTATTACGCCCGGTAAGCGCAAAAAAAACGCGCGCACATCGTGCGCACGCCTCTTGTATATATGAAGGAGAAAGGGATAATCGGGGAGAATTGCCTGTGCTTATCTGATTGTATATAAGCACAGGCAGCAAATTTTTGAGCCTGTTTGGAGATAGTAGATTTATTAACAAGTCGGTTAATTAATGAAGTAGTTAACTGACTGTATATATAATAACACCTTGTTAAAGATTTGTCAAGCTTTATTTTAAATTTTTTTAATAATTTTTTTCGGGCTCAATTTACCTTGTTTTTAGGCGTGCCGTTCAAAAAGCACCTTATGTTGTCAGCAACAATGTTCATCAGCCGCCTGCGTGTTTCAACCGGCGCCCAGGCTATGTGCGGTGTGATTATGCAGTTTTTCGCCTGCATCAAAATGCAGTCCTCCTCCATCGGCTCAACTCTTAGTGTGTCAATGCAGGCTCCGCCTATCGTTTCGTTTTGCAGGGCTTCGTATAAATCGCGCTCGTTCATAACTCCTCCGCGCGCGGTGTTGACAAACAAAGCTGCGGGCTTCATCCTTTCAAACGCCGCTTTGTCAAAAATATTCTCCGATTCGCTGTTCAGCGGGCAGTGTACGGTTACAATGTCGCTTTCGCGCAAAAGCGTGTCAAAGCTCACCTGTGTAACACCCTCAACGCTCTTGGGGCTGCGGTTGCAGGCAATCACCTTCATGCCGAAGGCGACGGCAATTTTTGCAACCGCCTGTCCGATCGCTCCCAACCCGAAAATTCCCAGAGTTTTGCCCTCAAGCTCGTTCAGCGGAAATACAAACGGGGAAAAGGTGGGGCTGCGCTTCCATTTGCCTTCCTGAACATAGTTGTTGTATTCGGCGACGCGGTTATAATGCGCCAAAATCAGGGCAAAGGTGTGCTGAGCCACCGCTGAGGTCGAGTATGAACCGGCGTTGCACACGGTTATTCCGCGGCTGCTGCAGTAATCAAGGTCAATGTTATTGTAACCCGTGGCGAAAAGCCCGATGTATTTCAAATTCTTTGCGAGCCGAAGCGTGCGGCTGTCCATAGGCGTTTTATTGCAGACCACAATATCGGCGTCGCTGATTTTTTCGGCGACGTTGTCATAGGGGAGAAGTCCGTAGGAAACAACCTCGCCGAACTGCTCCAAAATTTCCGCGCCGACAAGCGTATCGACAACTGTCTGTGCGTCTGTAAGTACAATTTTCATATACATCACCCTTCCTTGGTTATAACCTATTATACCCCGTTTTTTACGGTATTTCAACTTGCAAAACAAAGTATTATGTTATATAATTAAAATCGGAGGGATATGCAATGCTAAAGAACTTTCTGTTTGATTTGGACGGCACGCTGCTGCCGATGGATATGGAAAAATTTATAGAGCTTTATTTGGCTTCTATCTGCAAAAAATTTGCTCCTGTTATCGGCATCGATCCAAAGCTTTTTGCCAGGGGAATTTGGAAGGGCGCCGCGGCAATGGGAAAAAACGACGGCGACTGCCTTAATATCGAGGTCTTTTGGCGGGCGATGAACGACGTGTGCGGCAAGGATATGCGCGTTTTCAGCGACAGCTTTGACGATTACTACCGCAACGAGTTTGTAGCTTCAAAGCAGGCGACAAGCGTTAATCCCTTTGCGCAGAAGTCTGTTGAGCTGATCAAAAAGTGCGGCGGAAAGCTTATTGTCGCCACAAATCCGATTTTTCCCAAGTCTGCAACCTACCGCAGGATCGAGTGGGCAGGTCTTGATACCAACGATTTTGAATATATCACTACCTACGACAACAGCTCACGCTGCAAGCCGAACCTTAATTATTTTGCGGACATTTGCTCGGTGTGCGGGATCGTGCCCGAGGAAAGCATTATGGTGGGCAACGACGTTGACGAGGATATGTGCGCTTCGCGGTTGGGCTTTGAGGTGTATCTCATTAAGGATTGCATGATCAACCGCAAAAATAAGAACATCAGCTTGTATAACAACGGTAGCTTCGCCGATTTTTACTATTGGCTCGAAAATAATATATAATACTAATCTTAAACGCAAACAAGCCCCTGCCAAACGGCAGGGGCTGAATTTATGGTTGTTATTAAACGGCGTCTTTGTTGTTGCCGTAGAACGCGTTAAGATACATTTGTTTGATCTCACTCATAAGCGGATATCTCGGGTTAGCGCCTGTGCACTGGTCGTCAAACGCCTGCTCGGTCATCTCGTCAAGTGTAGCGAGGAAATCTTCTTCGCTTACGCCGTAATCGGCGATAGTCTCCTTGATGCCTACTTTCTTTTTAAGCTCATTAACGCCGTCGATCAGCTTTTCAACGCTCTCCTTATCATCCTTGCCGGCAAATCCGAGGAATCTTGCGACCTCGGCATAACGCGCAAGGGTGTGAGGATGATCGTACTGGGGGAAGGTTCCCATTTTTGCGGGTACCTCGGCGCTGTTAAAGCGGATCACCTGCTCAAGCATAAGAGCGTTTGCAACGCCGTGCGCAATGTGGTGGAACGCGCCCAGCTTGTGAGCCATTGAATGGCACACGCCGAGGAAGGCGTTGGCAAAAGCCATACCTGCCATGGTAGCCGCGTGAGCAACCTTTTCGCGCGCGAACGGCTCGTTCATGCCGTTGTCGTAGCAGGCGGGAAGGTATTCAAAGATAACCTGCAATGCCTTTAAGGCAAGACCGTCGGTAAAGTCGGTAGCCATCATTGAAGCGTATGCCTCAAGCGCGTGCGAAACCGCGTCAATACCCGAAGCGGCGGTAAGTCCCTTGGGACCGCTCATCATGTTGTCGGCGTCAACGATCGCCATGTTCGGCATAAGCTCATAATCGGCAAGCGGATATTTGATTCCTGTTTCCTGGTCGGTGATAACGGCAAACGGAGTAACCTCAGAGCCTGTGCCCGACGAGGTGGGAACAGCGATAAAGTAAGCCTTTTCGCCCATCTTCGGGAAGGTGTATACCCTCTTGCGGATGTCGGAGAAGCGCATTGCCATGTCCATGAAGTTAGCGTCGGGATGCTCGTAAAGCACCCACATGATCTTTGCCGCGTCCATAGCCGAGCCGCCGCCGAGCGCGATGATAGTGTCGGGCTCGAACTTGCGCATTGCCTCGGCGCCCAGCTGTGCGGAAAGAAGCGAGGGATCGGGCTCTACATCGGCAAAGGTTGTGTATGTAATGCCCATTTCGTCAAGCTTGTCGGTGATCGGTTTGGTGTAGCCGTTTTTGTAGAGGAAGCTGTCGGTAACAAGGAAGGCTCTCTTTTTGCCCAAAACGTCCTTAAGCTCCTGAAGGGCAATCGGCATACAGCCCTTTTTGATATAGACCTTTTCGGGTGCTCTGAACCAAAGCATATTTTCTCTCCTCTCGGCAACGGTTTTAATGTTAAGCAAGTGCTTTACTCCGACGTTTTCGCTTACCGAGTTGCCGCCCCATGAGCCGCAGCCCAGTGTGAGCGACGGGGTAAGGTTAAAGTTGTAAAGGTCGCCGATGCCGCCTTGAGAGGAAGGTGTGTTTACAAGAATACGGCAGGTTTTCATGTGAGAAGCAAACTCGGCGATCTTATCCCTGTGGTTTACCTCGTCAACATAAAGCGAAGCGGTGTGGCCGTAGCCGCCGTCGGCAATAAGCTGTTCAGCCTTTGCGATCGCGTCCTCAAAGCTTTCGGCCTTGTACATTGCAAGCACGGGGCTTAGCTTTTCATGCGCGAATTCCTCGCTTATGTCAACGCTTTCAACCTCGCCGATAAGGATCTTGGTGCTTTCGGGAACCGTAACACCTGCCAGGCCTGCGATCGTAACGGGCTTTTGACCGACGATTCTCGCGTTGAGCGCGCCGTTAATAATAATTGTCTTTCTTACCTTTTCGGTTTCTTCGTCATTAAGGAAGTAACAGCCTCTTGCTTTGAACTCCTTTTTAACCTTTGCGTAAACCTTCTTTGAAGCGATAACGCTCTGCTCCGAAGCGCAGATCATGCCGTTGTCAAAGGTCTTGGAGTGAATGATCGAGTTTACCGCCAAGGTGATGTCGGCGGTTTCGTCAATGATCGCCGGGGTGTTGCCGGCGCCTACGCCAAGCGCGGGCTTGCCGCTTGAATACGCAGCCTTGACCATTCCGGGACCGCCTGTAGCAAGGATAATGTCGGCTTCCTGCATAAGCATATTTGTAAGCTCAAGCGACGGAACATCGATCCAGCTTATGATACCCTCGGGAGCGCCTGCCTCGACCGCAGCCTCAAGAACGATTCTTGCGGCTTCGATCGTGCTTTTCTTGGCACGGGGATGGGGGCTGATGATAATACCGTTTCTTGTTTTTAAGCAGATAAGCGTTTTGAAAATCGCGGTAGAGGTTGGATTCGTTGTGGGAATAACAGCGGCTACAACGCCGATAGGCTCGGCGATTTTTGTTGTGCCAAAGGTTTTGTTCTCCTCGATAACACCGCAGGTTTTAACATCCTTATAAGCGTTATAAATGTATTCGGAGGCAAAGTGGTTTTTAATTACCTTGTCCTCCGCAACACCCATTCCGGTTTCTTCAACTGCCATCTTTGCAAGGGGAAGTCTTGCTTTGTTGGCGGCGGTTGCGGCGGCAAGGAAAATCTTGTCTACCTGTTCCTGGGTATAGGTTGCAAAAACCTTTTGCGCTTCCCTTACTTTTGCGAGGGCAGCCTCAAAGCTTTCCGCGTTTTCCACGATCGGATACTCTTTGTTACTCATATAATCTACCTCTACTTTTGCGATTTAATTTGTTTGTACGCGCACGCGGCGTATTATTTTATCTCTTCTGTTTTATAATTGTGTTTCTTAGCGTAGCTGATTGCGTAGGAGTTTGCCTTAGCCTTGATAGTAAGGCCGTCGGCGCATTCGTTAAACGCGTTGTCGGCAATGTTGGTCATAGACGCGGGAATCGTTACCTCTTTAAGGTTCTTGGACTGGAAGAAAACAAACTGGTCAAGCTGAGTCAGTGTTTTGCTTTCGGGAAGGGTAACGCTTGTAAGACCTGTTGCCGAAAAAGCGTAAACGCCGATTTTCTTAAGCGAAGAGGGAAGCTCGATCGAAGTGAGCTTGGGGCAGTTCCAAAACGCGTTGTTGCCGATGATTTTAAGGTTCTTTGAAAGCTTCACCTTTGAAAGATTGCTGTTTGCGGCAAATGCGTAATCCTGAACTTCTGTGATGCTGTCGGGGATCTCAACGCTTTCAATGCCTTCCTCGGTTTTGTTGAAAAGGCTGTGACCTACAACGGTAACCTTATAATTCTGGAAGGAGCTGGGGATCTTGATGTCCTTTGACTTGCCGAAGTAAGCCGAAACCATAAGCTCTTCCTTATTAAGACGATAGAAACCAAACTCGCTGTCCTTAAGGTCGGGGTCGGTGGGTACTACGGAATAACCCGGAGTGTTTGTGCTTTTTGACTTTGATTTTTTGTTGTCGCAGCCGCAGCCGGCAAAAACGGCGGCAGTGCTTACAACCATTATGCCTGCCAAAATAACGCTCATAATTCTTTTCATTTTTACAATCCCTTTCAATTTCGTATTTTTCTATAAACGTTACAGAGCTGTCTCCGATATAATATTAACACGATTGTTAAATGTTTGTCAATCTTTTTTGATCCTGCCCGCGCAGTTTTTTTCCGCGGCTTTTATTTTTTCGATAAAAGGGCGGAAGCGAAGCGTGATCAAAACACAAACACAACAAAACGCGTATACTAATATTATATATAAGGAGCTGCCTGATCAAAGCCGCGCTTTGCGGCTTTGCGTTGACTGCAAAGCTGGCGCTTTGCAAACACACCTATCGGTGAACATAATATATAATATAACAAATTCCTCAGTTTTGCAATAATAAAGTTGCTTTTTATCTTATTTTTTAAAGATAGATTTCTTAAATTGTTTCCAAAATATTACAATTGCAATTATAAATGTAACCAATTAAGTTAAAAATATTCCGGTCGGGAAATAATAGTTGAGCAAATTGCCTGAATTTCCCCTGAAACGAAAAAATTAGGCACTAAAGGGTTGACAATTTGAAATATATGGACTATAATTATTACAAATTTGTTAACAAGTTCTTTTTCGATTGTAATTTTTCGGTTACAAAATTTTCAAGACTTGTATATACTGG
>CADAYK010000056.1:1233-18551 GCA_902792105.1 uncultured Ruminococcus sp. | reverse complement strand
AAAGGCGGACAGCACTGTTTGACCTGTTGCCTTTGTTATGCAGAGCTTCGCTTCCGTTTAGGGAAGCACATTTATCTTGGATGCAATTATGCAGAAATATATATTTTTTATCCTAAGGAGGAAAGAAAAATGAAGAAACGCACATTCAAACTCATGGCGATCGCAATGGTCTTCGCGCTGATCCTTGCTTTTGCCGTAATCCCCGCTTCGGCTGCAACCGATTACACGCCTATCGGCGGAAGTACGAACATCGTCAAAAACCTTGTTGTTGACAGTGACGCAAACATCCCTGACATCACCTTCGGCTACACCGTAACAAGAGGTACTCCCGTTGCGGCAGGCTCAAACACAATCGAGATCCTCGCCAGCGACATTGCCGCCACGATCGGTAACGCAGTTTACACAAACGACGATACCGCTAACACGATCGCAGGTCTGCCGACAGACGCAGATCCGTCGAACCCCACATCCGGCAAGAAATACGCTCAGAAGAGTGTTGCCGTAACCTTCCCGTCAAATTCATTCACCAAGCCCGGCGTTTACAGATATGTGATCAGCGAAACCGACGGCAATAAGCCCGGTGTTACCTATGACACAACACCGCGTTACCTTGATGTATTTGTTGTAGCCGATCCCACCGACAACACTCTTTCCGTAAGCAGATATATTCTTCGCAATGCTGCCACCACAATCGGCACCGACGGAAATTATACTTCGGAACCCGACACAAAAAGCTCCAGCTTTACCAACACCGTTACCCAGTATGACTTTGATTTCAGCAAAACAATCGGCGGTAACCAGGGTGACAAGAACAAGCGCTTCACCTTCTCGCTTTCCATAAGCAATGCTATTCCCGGAACCTATCCTGTTGAGACGACCGATGTGACCGGAAATCATTCCTACATCACAATAGGAACCGACGGCTCCTACACCGGCAACTTTGACCTGACAAACGGCAGTAGCTTTAAGGTTTTAGGTCTGAACGCAGGCGCTGTATGCACAGTAAGCGAGGACGCTGAGGACTATACGCCTACCCACAAGATCGACAACGGCTCCTCGGTTTCCGGCAACAATTCCGGCACGATCACTATGGACGCAAACCACAGCGCTGCCTTTGTTAACACCCGTGACGGCATCATCCCCACAGGCGTGCTGCTGACTGTAGCTCCGTTTGCTATCGGTCTGCTGCTCTTCGGCGCACTTGCGGTATTCTTTATGGCAAAAAAGAAGTCAAGAGAAAAGGAAGAAGACTGATCCTTTTTTGACGGAACTAATTTAAAAAACAAAGCTTAAGCTTATACAAGCCCCGGCAAGAGTTTACTCTGCGCGCGGCCGCAGGCTTGAACGTAATTTTACCTTAAGATAAGAAATTGAAAGGAGGCAGGGAAATGACGAGAAAAGTCCTCCGGTTTACGGACTCTGCCGTTAACTGGCTGCTCGGCATTCTTTGCCTCCTGCTGTTTCTTATATGCCTTTACGCAACGGTCGACGCGGTCAACGTTTACCTTAACGCGAACGACACAAGCGTACTGAAATATAAACCCGAGCTCGGTCACGGCAAAAACACGCTGCCGGAATTGTCCGAGGACGCTGTTGCGTGGCTGACGGTAGACGACACAAGCATTGATTACCCTGTTATGCAGGGCAAAAACAACGATGAATATATCAACAAAGATCCCTTCGGAAACTTCTCGCTGTCAGGCTCGATTTTTCTTGACAGCAGGAACAGCGCGGATTTTTCCGATCCGTACTCTTTGCTCTACGGTCATCATATGGAATACGGCGCAATGTTCGGCGCTTTGGATGACTTTACGGACAAAAGCTTTTTTGACCGGCACCGTACCGGTACGCTGATAACCGCTTCGGGACAGGATTACACCATAAGGTTTTTTGCCTCGTGTAAAGCCTACGCGACCGAAAAGACAGTGTTTGATCCGCCCGACAGCACAAACGAAAAGCTGATGAAATTTATAGAGAAACACGCGGTTGTATTTGAGCCGCAGGGCGTTGACGCCCAAAGCAGGATACTGGCGCTTTCAACCTGCCAGTCCGCCGAAAATGTGGAAAGAATGTTAGTTTTCGGCGCATTAACACCGGTAAAATAACCGATGAGGAAGAATTTATGAAAAAAGTATTTGCTTTCAGCATTGTTTTAATGCTGTTTGCCGCTGTGCTTTGCACCCACGCGGGTGCGGCTCAGTCAGTTGCTGTTGATATTCAGGTCAATATCAAAAACGGCGGCACGGCGGTCATTATTTCCGAAGTTAACAGCCCCCTGCCCGACCGTTCGAGCATGACGCTCGACGACGGACAAACCGAGGCTTTTCATATCGAGTTTTCCGAAGCGGGCAGTTATTCCTATACTATCCGCACCGAACCCGACGACAGAAAGATCTGCTTTGACGACACCGTTTATCAAATCAAGGTATATGTCACGGAAGAAAACGGAAAGCTTTATACAAGTATTGTGATTTATAACGAGAAAACAGGCAAAAAGTACTCTCCCTCGGGCGAAGGGGGATCGCAGCCGTGCATGGTGACCTTTGTAAACGACCCGTCGCAGGATGAGCCTGATAAGACCGAACCCTCAACGGCTCCCGAAAACACGACTTCGGCTGCGGACACTCAACCCACTGCCGAAGCAACAGACAAAACGCCCGGCGGCACCTCGCGTCCCCAAACGGGCGACGATTCGACCCTTGACTTTTATTTGCTGCTTGCGATCGCTGCGTCCGCGGGACTGTTCATGCTGTCGGTATTCTACTACCGCTCTGTTATAAAAGAAACACAAAAAAGATAATTTCAGTCAAAATTTTAAACCGGCTGCAAAGCAGCTGTCAGATTTTTACGAAAGGAGGCCGGTACATGCGATCACACAATAGAATAATCTCTGTCGCGGGATCCTGCCTGCTCTCCTTTGGAAAAGGTCTGATAAGGATACGCGGCAAAACCTTATGCCGCGTGCTGTGCGTCATATGCGCTGCCGCACTGCTGCTGCCCGGCTTTTCACTGTCTGCCGGCGCAACAGCCGGCGCCGATAATCTCAGCAACAAGAGCATTGAGCTGAAAGTGAACGCAGCTGAACCGGGAGCAAAGGTCACTCTTAACGGTATGATGCCGAAAAACGCCGTTGCTGCAGTAACGGATGTGACCGGCGACTACGCGGACAAAGGCAACGTGCTCGATACTTCCTCGGTCATTGCCGCTTACGATATCACCATCACTCACGGCGGCGCGGAATATCAGCCCGGGGAAAAATCGCCGATACATGTTGAGATCACCAATCCGAAAATCAGCGGCGATACCGAAACAAAGCTTTGGCATATCAAAGATGACGGCAGCCGCGAGGAAATCAAGGACTATACCGTTGAGGACGGCAAGCTGAGCTTTTACGCGACAGGCTTCAGTATTTATGAGATCGTTGAGATCAGCGGCGGAAGCTCAGGAAGCGAAATGGCTAAAACTGTTGAAGAGCTCACAGAGACGGAAGGCGTTAACTACGGTTTCCGCCTGTACTACGGCTCGCCGCCGAAATACTTCACCTCCGGGCTCAACGGCAACAGCGCCCTTGTAGAAGTAACGACCGAAGCAGATGCAGCCGTTTGGTTTTTTGAAGAGTCGGGAGACTGTTTGAAGATGTTTACCTATGTTGACGGCGTCAAGAAGTATCTGCATAACAAAAGCGGAAATCTTGTGGAGCTGTCACAGACAGCCGCGGATTTGCTGGATATAGAAGTCGCCCCTTCATCTCCCCGAGGCTTTTTCATCAAGCTGAACGATCAAAATAAGTGGATCCAGCATTCCGGCAGCGGAAGCGGCATCCGTTATTATACCGATAAAAACAACGTAAACAACTCTAAGATCTATATCAAACACGCTTCCCCGGAGGATATCGATATAACCGCGATCGAAAAGCTCACCGCAAAGCCGTACGGTCTGTTCCATTACTCCGAAGGTTCTACGGTCGGCAACGCGTTCATGGCGCAGGGCGACACACATTCTCTGGTCAAGCTCGTCCTGACTGCGGAAGGCAACAACCGAATCCTCTATGTAGACGAGGACAACGAGATCGATCAGTGGCAGTTTAACTATGATCCTTCTGACGGAAAGTTTACCGTGTCGGTCAATACACCGTCCGGAACACAGTATCTTTGTGCCGGCAGCAGCGGCATATCGACAACAGCCGCTCCTGAAAACGCCGGAAGATTCAACGTGCATATATCTGCGGAGCATCGTATCCAGCTGGAATCAAACGGATATTATGTGACCTACCAGCCCAGAGCGCAGGATGAAGGCGGCAGCCGCTTTACAACAACGACGAACGCCTCCGACAGCTTTACGTGGCTGAATATCCTTGACCGCGCGTCATTGGATAACGGCGATTACATCACCTTCTCCGCCGACCGCGTGAGCGTGTCCGATATCCCGAACGGTCAAAAGGTCATCGTATATGTGCGTATCTGGAACGAAGAAGAGCTTCGATATGATATGTATGCCGTCGACCGCGACGGATCGCTTTATCCCTGCTATGCTTCGGGCGGCAAGATCATGTGGATCGGCGACGAAACCGGCTCGCTCGAATGGGAGTTCACCGAGTATCTTGACTCGGTCACCAAACAGCCGAACTATTATTACGAGCTGTACAACCCCTATTCCGAAAAATATATCGCGCCCCAGCTGAAGAATGATCAGGTTTTGTCCGAAAACCCGATCGGCATAAACTTACCCGGCAGAAGAAACAGCGAGTTTTACAGCAATGCAATTGCGTGGGACAACACCAGATACGCTTATATCGGTCTGCGCGCCAACGCGGACAAAACAGCGCTTGAGCCCTGTGCCGAATCCGTAGCCCTTCCCTTCTATTTTGCCACACTCGAGGAGCTCAACCTCAGCGACAGACTGCACGAGGTGCCTACGCTCGATAATAATCAGTTCGGCATCAAGATGAAGATGATCGACTTCGGCGTGCACGAGGGCAAGGATTACGGCGCTTCAGACGGCGCTGACGTAACATGGGACTATTTCAACGGTGCCAACTCAGGAACCCTGACAACGGGACTCCTCAGCAGTTATCTGGACGACGAAACCGGGTACCCGATAGCCAAACCGACCAACACAAACTTCGGCGGCGCCTTTGCCGGCGCGAGGAAGGTCAATCATCTGTTCCTCGAGAGAGTATATGAATCGAGCGGCTATTTTGAATTTGACAGCACCCAAAACTTCGCGACGCTGAAGCACAACAACGGAGACGGAACCGTCGACTGGAACAGCGGTGATAACGACGAAACAAACTTCACCTTGTACCACGAACTGGGTACTCACGACAGAACCTCGACCGCTAACTCGCTCAAGCACGGTCAGTTCTATCCGTTTGATACCATACTTCCCGGCGTTTATGCGAAAAACAACCCTCAAAACCTGTATTCATCACTCACATCTCCGAGGGCTGATATAGGCAGACTGCCCGAGAATGATCCCAGAAAATACGAACAGCTCCACCTGATACAGACAGAAGCCGAAAAACACGCGGACTACTATTTCGGTATGGAAATGGAAGCTTCTTTCGTACAAACGCCGTCCGGTCTGGATGCGTGGGGACACGACATCATCTTCGAGTTCACCGGTGACGACGACTTTTGGCTTTATGTTGACGGCCAGCTCGTTCTCGACCTCGGCGGTATACATTCCGCCGTTATGGGTACGATCAACTTCCGTACCGGCGACGTCTACTATGATAAGGCAGGCGCCAGTATACACGGAGAAATGGGACATTCCACCCTGCGTGAAATTTTCACCAAAAACTATATGCAGCAGCATCCCGGCGCGACTCAGGCTGAGCTTAACGCTTATCTGTCCGAGTATTTTGTCGAGGGAGAAAGCATATTTAAGGATTATTCCACCCACACAATGAAGGTGTTCTACATGGAGCGCGGCGCCAACGCGTCTAACCTGCATATGCGCTTTAACATCGCTGCCGTTACTCCCGGACACGTTGTCGTTTCCAAGAACGTAAGCGGCGAAGGCGCGGACGCACTCGACAAGGATTTTCTCGAGTATCCGTTCCAGATCTACTACACCCTGCCCGAAGGTCCCAACGGCGAACCCGGTGAGGAACATCTGCTCAGCAACGATGACGAACATGTCCGTGTGACCTATCAAAACTCCAACCACCCTGTTAACTATGTCAGAAAGTACCGGCCGCCCGGCTTCACCGACGACCAGGCTTACGACAATATTTACTTTATCAACACTTCACGAAGCGCGGAGATCGCCTTTCCCGATGATACCATCACCTACAGGATCGTGGAATGCGCCGTCAACCCCTCGGTTTACGGCAACGTCACGATCAACGGTGAAGAGGTTCCGTCGGAAAGAATAGAAATCAAGGGCGATCTGAGAAGCTATTCATCCGAATCCGACTCCGCTCAGCTTCGTCCGAGCATCTCCTTTGACAACCATGTCAACGATAATGTTATCAAGGATCTTATGGTTACCAAAAAGCTCCTTGACGAGGACAATCAGGAGGTCACCGACGATCCCGCCACATTCAGCTTCAGGTTGTCGTTATCGTCTGTCGGAGTTTCCGCAGATCAGATCCCGCTTGCGAATATGTACAACTATTATGTACTTTCTCCCGATAAGAATTTCTGCCGGTATGATTCCGCAACCCGGGGCTTTGCCGAAACCGACATCTCCTATTCCCGCGCGAACCTTAAAGCCATAAAAGACGGCGAGATCCCGGGAATAAACGCTGATGACGTCACGTTCAAAACCTCGGGCTTCGGCGCGATATCGGGAATCCCGGCAGGCTACACGATCTGTGTACCCGGACTTCCCGTCGGATCTGTCTTTAAGATAACAGAGGATCCCAAAACCGGTTACGGTCTTATGGGCTATGAACGCGTCATGGGCTCCAAGATACTCGAGGATCACACAGAAGAAGAGATTCCTTCCTACATGGAATATGACGGCAATCCGCTGAATATCGGCAAGGTTATTGCCGAAGAGAATCCCCAAATGGAGGTTCACAACCGTAAGGGCTACGGAATTTCGGCTAAGAAGTCATGGAGCGATCTGAGTATCACCACAGGACATGGATCGGTTTACACCGCGGTTTATGTGGACGGAGAACTGCTTGAAGGCTCTGTTAAGCAAATTAAATCCCCCTCGACCTCAGTCGAATACTTCTGGACAAAGCTAAAGCCGAACACTGACGGCAGCGAACGCACCGATCTGGAAGGATATGTGGTAAAGGAGGTAAAGATCAGCAACCCGAATCCCACGGTGTCCGAAGACGGCACAGTCACCAACTTCGGCACGGTAACGCCGGTTGATTCCGGTGACAGAATCAATTTGGTCGCGACGCGCGTCGACTCCGTTACCCCTCAAGGCGAGAATCCCGACAAGGCATATGACTATATCGTTTCCTATGATCAGAATGATATCTCCGAATCCTCGCGTATCGATACTATCACCAACACGCGCGAGGGCGGTATCGCGATACGGCTCTTTAAATGGGATACCGATATTCCGCTGCAAAACGGTCAGTTTACCCTGACCGACAGCTCGGGCAACACGGTGGGAAATTATTACTCCGACGCCGACGGTCTGGTCACCATACTGTATAACTTTGAAAAAAATGAGACCTACACGCTGACCGAAACCTCTGCCCCGAGAGGTTATGTGGGACTGCAGCAGAGTTTGTGCTTTAAGGTGGACAACAACGGCGAAGTTTCACTGTTCTATACCGACGGCGACGAATGGGGAACCAAGGACAGCGTTGACCTGAAATGGGCTAATGATAAACCCGGCAGCAACGGTCTCAGCGCTTATATCGACGTATACAATAAGCAATTTAACTTCAAGGTTGCCAAGATGGACGCCGACCGGACAGGTATGATGCTTGACAACGCGCACTTTGCTCTTTATAAACAAACGAACACCTCGATCGGCGGCTATGAAAAGAACCGCGATCCCATTGACGGCTTCGAGGATATGGTTACCGTGAACGGCGAGCTGTATATCTGCGGCGGAGACAGCGGCAGAACACTTAATCCCGGCAGCCGGGGCTCGGTCTATTTCCTGACAGAAACCCAGGCGCCGCTTACATACACAAAGCTTGACGAGGACATCGTTTTCCGCGTCTCGCCGCTCGGCGTTCCGTCACTGATCAGCGACTCTTATAACGGTCAGCTGGTCGAAACCGAGGACAGTTATATCTATACTCTCAGCGTACCTAACGAAAAGAAAAATGACAACAAGATTCTCACCGTGCGCAAGGTAGTATCGGGTAACTTGTCTGACACCCAAACGGAATTTGTATTTACTCTGACGCAGGAAGGAGCCCAACCGTCCGACATTTATGAGTGGTACAAAAACGGCGCAGCGCAAAGCGAAGGCATACGCCCCGGCGACACATTCACGCTCAGGCATAATGAAACGGTTGAAATTGCCGTACCGCAGAACACTGTCCTCACCGTGAGCGAACAGAGCGGCGATTATTCATCATCGTTCAAGCTTGACGACGCAGCGCCGCAGAATACAAGCTCCCTGACCTTTACCGTAGAGGACGATACAAATCTCGTAGTAACTAACACGCTTGGGCAAATCGTGCCGACCGGCATATTTGACAATATGCTTATCTGGTTCGAGGTTGCGTTATTACCGACAGGATTCACGGCATTTTTGCTGTGGTTCCGTAAAAAACGTTACCGTCCTTCGCTTAGGCGGCTGTAGTCATTCAAATGAACAAAGGAGTAAATCACCGTTAAAATACCGGTGATTATCCAAGGTCAGGTTGTATAAATTCTTACAAAACACAACAAAGTCCCAAAAGCCCGGTGTTCCCCGGCTTTTGGGACTTTTTCTTTCACAAATTTCAGTAAGGGCAACGCGGCTATGCAAAATTATACGCACATAAAGGTTTATAAAACCGTTGCCTAACCAGGCTGAACATGGTAAAATATATTATAAGTTAAAAACTAAAAACAGGTATTAAAGATAAGAAAACAAGGAGCGTAATATGATTTGTAAATGGTGCGGCAGGCAATTTGACGGGTATTCACCTATTTGTCCCGTGTGCGGAAATAAACCGGACGGGTCGGTAAACGAAAACGGTTCATCAGATTTTAGTAATACCAATGCCGAAACAGTCAGCCCCGAGTATGAGCTGAACAAAGCTGTGCCCGGCACGGTATACTTCGACGGCTATAACGCAGGCGCGGATAAAACCGAAACCAACAAGGATAACGGTACTGCTAAGGATAATAACGGAGATTCAAAGGACAGCAAAAAAAGAAAAATCCTGATAATAGAAATTCTTGCTATCGTTGTTGCTATATTGGCTTTAATCGGAGTATTATTATTTTCTATGTCGGCTCAACCGTCTAAAACCAAACAGAATACGACAAAGCCGAGCGTACAAAACACACAAAAGCCGAGCGAAAACAAGGTGGCTGTAGACACAACAGCTCCGGTGACAACCGAAAAGCCTGCCTCATCCTCTTCAAAAAATGAAGCTTCTCAAAGCTCGCAACAGGATGAAGATAATGAAAACAGCGCCGAATCCCAAAACGGAGATTACAACTCGGAAGCATATGCCCCGATCCCGACAAACGCGCCCGATTATGCTGAGGAAACTACTGCTCCGTTCGTCGAAAACTCAGGCGGAGAAGCTTCGGAATCCGGCGGTGGCGGCGAAGAATCCGGCGGCGCGGAATCCGGCGGCGCGGAATCCGGCGGCGAAGAATCCGGAGAAGGTTCGCAAGCCGGCGGAGGTGCGGAATCCGCTGAATAGATTCCAACGTGCCCGGATATTGAATCATCTGCTAAATAACAGCACAGTACAATTTTTTTCAATAGCAACAGCAGGTTGCTTGTATTTTACACCGGTAAGTATTAGAATATTTATAAGGGAGGTGTTTTGATGAACACAAAAGACGTAATTTATGAGTTGAGAACCAAAAACGGACTGTCGCAGGACGAGCTTGCCGAAAAGCTGTTTGTAACGCGCCAGGCGGTATCGCGCTGGGAAAACGGCGACACCGTGCCGAATACCGAAACGCTAAAGCTGCTTTCGGGGCTGTTCAATGTTTCGATCAACACGCTGCTCGGCTCGCCGCGCGAGCTTTTTTGCCAGTGCTGCGGAATGCCGCTCGAGGATAATATCATCGGCAGGGACAAGGACGGCGCGCTGAACGAGGACTACTGCAAATGGTGCTACGCCGACGGGCAATACGTCTACAGCGATATGGACGAGCTGATCGAAGTTTGCGTTCCTCATATGGTCGAGCAGGGTTTTTCCGAAGAACAGGCGCGCGCCTTTATGAAGCAGAAGCTGCCTGAGCTTGACTATTGGAAACGGTATGATGAGCTCAGCGATAACGGAGAGTTTGAGCAGTTCAAGCAACAGTTGATCAAAGAAATAAACGCCCTTAATATTGAAGGTATGCCGAAGCTTGAACGGCTGAACGCGCTTGCCGGAAGCTACGTCAACCTCGCCTATCCCCTGCCGGGCGGTACAAGCGCCAAGTTCCTCGACGACGGCGCAACCTATCTCGGCAATCAGCTTGAATCCGAATTCGGCGGCGAACGCTGCTTCGGTGTTCTGGCAAATATGGATTTTATTTTGATCTGCACCTATGAGGCTGAGGGCAAAAACCCCGAGCTTGTGCTCTATAAGAAAAGATAACGGCGCGACGCTGCGCGGTTCCGCCTTTCATTCTTATTCTGTAAAAAAGCTTTCAAAGGGCGTCGGCGCGCTGTTGCAGAATGCCTTGGAAGCTTTCCGCTGACCGGGTTTATCAGAATTTTGACAGAGCGCCCGATATTTCTAAAAATCTTGCAAAAAACCGCCTGCTCATAACGAACAGGCGGATTTATACTAATTCCTGATAGGACGCAGCAAGGCTGGCGCCTTGCAAGGACGACAACGCAGTATTGCGGAAAATAGACCGCAAAGATTGTCTACTTTTTATTAGGTATTAGTATTATTTATTTTGCGAATTCAAAGAAATTCATCTGGTGGAAGCCGGTCGGCAACGGGATCGTGCACATATAAAAGAACGCGAAAATCAGCGCCGCGCCGGCGATCGTCATAACCACTACCTTGTTGGGCAGGTTTTTGAATACGCCGACTATACCGAGAAGAAAAAGCGTTAGAGAATAAACAACCGACACAAGGTTATAGGAGTCGCCCTTGGTGTTATCCCTTTGACCTTCGGCGAGAAATTCCTTTGATTCATCCACCTTTTCCTGCGCCGCGCCGAAATATTCTTTAATTATGCCGGGCATTTCAAACGGATTGGATTTTCCGTTTTCGTTCATCCATTTAATTCCCTTAACCAGCGTTTCGCTTGCGCTTTGCTTGGTAAGATTGTCTATCTTTTTATTTAAAAGCTTTTCTTTAGCCTTGTCGCCGTCTTGCTTTGCCATTTCAAGCTCAAAATAGTAATCGCTGAGGGTGTTCCAAACCGTGTAATCGGCGATGTAAAGCTGTAAACGGGAGTTGTATTCCGCGTTTCCTTCCGACGCCATATTGTTGCTTTTTGTAAAATTGATAGACTGGATCCCGCTGTGAAGCGAGCCTATCCATGTAGCCCACGCCGAAAGCAGGGTGGTAACGCCCAAAAGCACAGCGACAACGGTCTCAACCCTTTTTTCTGTCCAAAAGACTTTTCTGCCCGTGAGAGCGTTGGTTGGAGGAGTGCTGTCTTTAGCGGCGGGTTTTTCCTTTGGCTGTTCCGCGGCTGTTTTTTCTTTTGCCATATTTGTAACTCCTTACATAATTGAGGTGTGCACTGTTTGGAGATTTTTTGCGCGAAGGGCGCTTTCCGCTTTCAGCGGCGGAATAAATAACAGTTCTACTATTATTTTACTATTTTTTGATTTTTTATACAAGAGGAAGTTACACTAAATAACAAATTTTTTGCCGCGGGGGGTAAATTCAAAGCAAAAAAATCCGGCTCAAGTCCGAAAGGATAATGAGCCGGTATTTTTATGTACTAAATCAGATCAATCCTGCGATCATACGCTGAATTGTTGTTGCGCACCTTACGTCTACAACACCGGTGTTGTTAACATCGGCAAGTCTGAGCTGCTGCTCGGTAAAGGTAATCATTCTGGCGCAATACTTTTGGATAAGTGTTGCGTCGGTAATGTCAACATTTCCGCTGAGGTTAACGTCGCCCTTTTCGTATCCGTCAATGATAACATAAGGAATGTTGTTGTTAACAGCGAACTGAAGAGCGTATGAATTGTCATAAACGCCGAGAGTAACATTCGGGCAGTTGTAAAACGCGTTCGCGTTAATATAAGTGACATTTCTCGGAATGTCGGCGCGTGTAAGGTTAAGACAGTTTGAGAACGCGTATTCGGGTATTTCGCTTACGCCTTCGGGGATAGTCAGCTCGGTAACGCCCGAGCCGTCAAACGCGCTGTAGCCGATTGACGTAACCTGATTTAGAAAGCTTAAATCCGTAAGGGACGCGCAGTCCTGAAAAGCGTAGTCTCCGATTGTTGTGATTGTCGCCGAATTCAGCTCCACGTTTTCAAGAGCGGAACAGCCGCTGAACGAATAAGCCGGTATTTTATCGGTTGCCGCGCTGATTGAAGCGGTTTTAACCGATGAGCAGTTTATAAAAACTCCCGTTCCCCAGCTTGTAACCGTGGACGGTACCGTTACCGAGGTAAGTCCGGAGCAATTCATAAACGCTCTGTCGTCAAGTATGCTGACAACAGAAGGAAGCGAAATTGAAGTGATTGATCTTTTACCCGAAAATGCGGATTTGGTAATTCTCTTTACAGGATAATTGCTGTATAAATTAGGAATCTGAACATTAGAATCAGAACCTGTGTAGCGGACAAGTATTGAGTATTTCGAGTATGTGTTTAACTCATAACCGAAATTACCTTCTTCAAGGATAACAGCGGAAGCTGAGGTTGCGAAAAAAGTCAGCATAAGAGCCAAAACACATAAAACTGCTGTTGATTTTTTTATAACTCTCATTGTTGTCTCCTTTTAGTTTATGCCCCGGGAAAACCGGGGCATAACTTTTAGCTGTAATCAGGTGATGGGACCGTCACCTTCGCCGTCGCCGTCGCCGACAACCTGGTTGGGGTCACCCTCAGCGGATGCGTCGAGTATGTTTTGAAACTTATACTTAATAATCTCAAAATCAGGCTCTTCATAAAACTTTCTCATTGTTATTACCTCCAAACAAGACTATATTAAGTCATTGAAAATGTTCTGTAGATGCTGTTATCACTGAGAATCCATGTGCCGTTGTACTTCATTGCGCCTATCTGCAAAATACCTGTTGTAACGCCGTCGGAATACAGTGAGCTCTTTGAGAACTGTGTTGACATCTGCAGTCTGTTTTTGTTGGTAAGATTTACCGATGTTCCTGCTCCGTTTGTGGTATAAACATAACCCCTTGCGGTAAGCTGAATAGCAGTTGTGTAACCTGTAATGTTGAGCTTCTGATTAAGCGCAAGATTGTTGAGCATTGAAAGAAGCTGATCTCTGTACTGATCCTGAAGCTGGAGAATTCTTGTCTTAATCTGTTCGTCGTTCTTACCATCTGACTTAAGCTGGGTGATAAGGTTTGTGGTGTAGATGTTCAGCAAGCCCGCGCCCTGGATGTTGGTGTCGTAGTCGTGCAGGTTGAACGGGTTGAACATTACGTTAAGTCTGATCTTGGAATTACCGTTGCTGTCAACGAAGGTGTCGGTAGCGTCTTCCTTGATTGTAAGACCGAACTTATTGTTTTCCGTGTTGCCCTTTTCAAGAGCGTCGGGAGCGTAAACAGCGTAAAGATCGAACTGACCTGTTACACGGTAACCGAATCTCCAGTCGGTTGAAGCAACAACCTCGCCTGCGGGGTCATAAGCCCAGTAAACAAACTTGAGGCCTTCGAGTGTATCGGGAGCAATTTCGGTTGTGTCAACGTCCTTGTAAGCCGGAACGCCGTAAGCATCAAGATAAGCAATCTTGTCAAGATAATCGGGATCGTCCTTGGCTGTGCCCAAACGCTGGCTGTAATAGAATGTGTCGCTGATTGTGGATGTTGTATTTACCTTGGCAACGCGCGCGTCGGTAATTTGAATTCCCGATGTAAGGAGTCCGTTGCCGTCGGCGATTGTAATATTCTTTGCGCTTTTCAGGTCGTTTGTTGTGGCTGCGCCGTAAACGTTTACTTCATATGCCTTTGGAACGTTGTAGAGCCATACAACGATTGTACGAATAGAATCGTAGTCGTTAAGAGCTCCGTCGGCAAAGGATTCCGCGTCTCTGTAAAGATTTTTCTCAGTAATGTAGTTAACCCAGTAATCGCCCGAGGTGTTAACCTCGCCGTTTCTTGTGGTATGATACTGAAGCACCGAATCAGCGTTGCCTACGCTGTACTTTTCGCCTGTGTGCAGGTTGATTTCATTCTTGATGCCTGCAAGAGCGCTTGCCTGAGTTGTCCACATATGGTAGTCGTCAATCAGGTTGGAAACGTTGGTGTCGGTCTCAAATTCCTTAACGCTTGCCTTAATCAAATCTTCAAATCTGATTTTCTTAAAGGTTACGCCGTCGTCCTCGTATACGATGTAATCGTCAATAGCGTCCCACCTCTTGCTGTATTCTGTTTCCTTGTTGGAAATAGAAGCAGGCTGGTTGTCGGTGGTGTCACGGTCATAATACTTAAAGGTTACGGTGAAGTGGTTCTTCTGGTTGGTGAACACAACGTCCGAGCGTGAGATGTAATCTGTTCTTGATGAACCCATTTTTGTTTCGGAAACGGGCGGAATCATATTTACATAGTATACGAACTGATCCGAACCGCCTTCATTCTCAACCCAAAGCGTATTAGCGGAGGTTCTGGGATTGTCGGTTACGTGCTCTTCGTAATACTTGTCTACGTTGCCGTCGGTTGTGGTATAAACCTTTGTAACGCCGTCTGATTTGTAGGTAGTTTTGTCGAGCTGTTTGAAGCTGTAGCCCGCGGTGGACTGCTCTTCAACCTCGTAAGCGGTTTCAACGGGCACGCCGTAGATTTCAGCGTACTGGCCTGCCTTGATGGCAATACCGCCGTTACCGTAAATCTGAGCCGCGGCGTAAACGGGAGTTCCGTCCTCGTTGAATACCTTGTATTCAAGGCTCTTGTACTCGTTCATGAGGTACTCGTTGTTACCGAAGATTCTGGCGAATCTTACCTTGTATCTGAATGTAGCGTCGGGAGTTGAATGGTCGTCAAGCTTCTTCTGAATACGGATTGTGCCGACAGCGATGTCGTTTGTAAACTCAACCGTCATAGCCGCGTTGTTGTCGTCGGCAACGCCTGTGTAGTTCGAGAAGTAGAAGCCACCGTCGCCGGATGTACCGTTCAGGCGTGAGTCAGCCGCCGAATGGTCGTTTTCAAGGTCAACGTCGAGGTCGGTTTTGTCAACGATATACTTAAGCGCCTTTTCGTCGTAAACGCTGTAAGATGTCAAATAGTAGTTGCCCGTAGAGTTGTTTGTGATTTCCTTAAAGGTAATCGGGCTTGTGTTGTTAACGCCGCCGAGGTCTACTGTTTGAGTAACCTTTACATAAGAGTTCATGGGAACCTTGTTGTCAAAGGTTGCCATTTCGCCGCCGAGCAGATGGAAGTCACCGTCGGTTTCGGTTTTGCCTGTTACAGCCGCCTTGCCTGCCGTAGTTGCCTGGATGTACGGGTCGGTCAGTCCGTAAACCGTGTTTGCCACCATTGTCCATCCACTTGTGTTATAGGTCAGCGAAGAACCTGCCGAGCCTGTGCCTCCGGCTGACGAAAGCATAAAGCTTATTGTCGGGTTAACTCCGTCGTTGTAAACTCTCTTGGTTTCGTATGTGTAGGGATAAAGCGGAGTGCCGAATTCAAGACCGCTGTTGTCTGTAGCGGGAGCCTTTGCCGCGCTTGAAATTGCTGAGGGAAGGTCGCCGTTAACGAGTCTGCCCTGAACCTGATAAGTGAAGTTATCGGAGTTTGAAGCGTAAAGAGCAGCCTGCTTAAGGCCGGGGTTAACGTTGTCAACAGTAACGTTGTTTTTAACGTTAAGACCGCTCGCCTGCGGAAGGTTAAAGCTGATTACGCAGTTTGACTGGAACGCGCCGCGCTCGAGGTAGAACATCTGGAAGGTGTGCTTCTTGGCAGCGTCCTTTTCGTTGAAGTCTACGCCGTAAGCCGCGAGGAGCTGTCCGAGGTCAACAACGTTGATGTAGCTGTTGTCATTTGCTGCCCATGTGCCCTTAACACCGCCGTTGCTTACAACAGAGGAGTCGATGCTTGCGGCAGATGACTTGTAGTAAACCTTTTTGTCGGTGAAGTTGATTGTCGCGGCAGATACCTTATGTGTACCGCCGAGGTCAAGAACCTTAACGCCGTCAACGAATACCCAAACGTCGTCGTCACCGGAGAAGTTGAACGCGATGTCCTGAGCTTCGCCATTTGAGTCAACAAGGTGACCTGTGTTTGACATATAGAAGTTAAGGTCGAACTCAATGCCGAAGCCGCAGTTTGCGTAGCTGTTGGTGTTGCCGCCGAACGGGAACAAGCCAACATACTCCTTGTTGTCGGAGTCTCTGCCTTCGGCAAAGCCGTTGTTGTTGCTTGTACTCTGGATCGAGAATTGTCCGCCGGAATATACTCTGTTGCGGTCGGTTGTTGAGTCGAACGAATAGGTTGTAATTCCGTTAAGAGTACTCTCGTAGAACGGGAACTTTTTGCCCTGTGCAACGGTTGATGTTGTTGAATGGGCATCGTTACCGCTTCCCGCAGAGTAGCTTGCAAGATTGGTGTAGTTGAATATCGGGTCAAGCGAAGCTGTGCTCTTGCCGGTGGTGGTGTTAACAGACTTGGTATCCATAAGGTAACCGAAGGTGCTGCCGTCACCGTTTGTATTGAACTTGGTTTTGGAGGTTGTCATTCCGACAAGATCCTGAACCGCGGCGTAATAAGAATTATTGTTATTACGCTGAGCAAGGTTTGCAGCCCATTGCTGCTTGCTGTTCTTGGCAAGATGATAGAGCGTGGTACCCCAATTGTTGTAATCCTGCGTTATACCCTCTTGACCGGTACCAACATCACCGTTGCTGTTTTCAAGGTAACCGAAGTAAAGCGCCCACGGCGTGGTAAACGCGCTGTACGCGTTTGAAAGCGCTCCGTTCGGCTTGTAAGGAGTTTGAAGTCTTTCGTTGTCGGTGTAGTTGATAATATTGGTATCAACGTTTTTGGTTTTAACCTCGTTGCCTGAGGTTGTACGGGTGCCGTTCCACATAGATTCATCCAGAACTACGCCCTTAACATAATATTTAT
>CADAYK010000056.1:0-1213 GCA_902792105.1 uncultured Ruminococcus sp. | reverse complement strand
CACTGAATCGGTTGTGCCTGTCGTGTAGGTGGGCTGGGCGCCGAATGTCGCGTTGCTGCTTGTGCGGAACTGGAACGAAGTAGCCCAGATAGGCAGCTTAACGCTGTAAACGTAGAATGACTGTTTTCCGGTTCCCTGACCGCTTGTTCCGTACAAATTACCGCGCGAAACATAAATGTGGTTGTTGTTCTGCGATGTGCCGGAGGTGTTCTTTCCGGGAACGTTAACAGGTGTTGTAACATTAGCGTCGCCGTTCAGGTTGTTGGGGTTTGAGTTGTTCCAGTAGTGGATTCTCATACCTGTTCCGCTTGTAGGGTTGGATTTGCTTGTGCAGTAATCCGCTTCGGCAAAGTAATAAGTTACCGTTTCGCTGCTGTAGTTGCTTGTGTTGCCCTTTGCGGGAGCGGTGTAGGCTGCGACCGCCCAAATCTTTTTGTTCTTAAAGTCAACATAGATTGTGGGGTTTTTGCAGTTTGTGTTGGGTGTAACCGTGTAAGTACGGATAGCTGTTTCGCCGTCGTCAAGGGTTACGTCAACATAAGTGGGTTCGATTTTGCAGAACAGGCAATCGCTGTCAACGATTTCGTAATCGTCAAAATCGAAGTCCTTGTCCCATGAACCTGTGTAAGAAAGTGTAAATACATAGGGTTTTGTGGGTGTGTAAGATGTTGAAGTAGTTCTCTTGTAAGGAGTTGAAGATGTGGCATAGCTTGTCAAATTGTCCGACCATGATACCGAGGAGGTATTGGCAATGTGATATGACATATAAATGCCGGGGGTGTAGAACTGAGCCGAGGTTTCGGCTTTTCTTGAAGAATAGCTTGCCGTGTTAACCGAGCTTACAACAACTCTGTACTTGTAGGTGCCCTGAGAGCTTTCGGTTGTTGTAAGAGTGTTTGAAGTCTGGTTGGCAGTGCCGATTCGTGTCCAGCTTGTGCCGTCGGAAGATTTGTAGAATGTGTATCTGAGGTTTTCTTCGCTTTCACTTGGCTCAACAGCCCTGGCTGTCAGAGTGATGTTAGAGTTTGTTTTTGCCTTGGCAGGTGAAGCCGAAAGTGTTACACGGCTTGCAACGCCGGGTGTTTCGTTTTTGAGAGTGTACCAGATTTTGATTCCGTCGGAATCGTCGATCCAGAGTCTTACCTGACCGTTTGACTGGTTGTCAAACTGAGAGAACACAAGCTCGTTAGATGTTGCTACATTGCCTGTGTAT
>CADAYK010000055.1 GCA_902792105.1 uncultured Ruminococcus sp. | reverse complement strand
CAGATCGGCTCCGAGGTCAAGGCAGGCGACATTTTGGTCGGCAAGGTCACCCCCAAGGGCGAAACCGAGCTGACAGCCGAGGAAAGACTGCTGCGCGCGATCTTCGGCGAAAAGGCAAGAGAGGTAAGAGATACCTCCCTGCGCGTACCGCACGGCGAATGCGGAACCGTTGTTGACGTTAAGGTGTTCACCAGAGCCGACAGCCGCAACGAGCTTCAGCCGGGCGTTAACAAGGTCGTAAGAGTTTATCTTGCCCTTAAGCGCAAAATCAGCGTAGGCGACAAGATGGCGGGACGTCACGGAAACAAGGGTGTTGTTTCGCGTATTCTCCCCGTTGAGGATATGCCGTTTTTGCCCGACGGTACTCCGCTTGACATCGTGCTTAACCCGCTGGGCGTACCTTCACGTATGAACATCGGTCAGGTGCTTGAGGTTCACCTCGGCTATGCCGCAAAGGCGCTTGGCTGGAAGATAATGACGCCGGTATTCGACGGTGCTCACGAGCAGGACATCTTTGCCGCTCTTAAGGACGCCGGCTACAACGAAAACGGCAAGACATGGCTTATTGACGGACGTACAGGCGAACGCTTTGACAACCCCGTAACCGTCGGATATATGTATTACCTTAAGCTGCATCACCTTGTTGATGAAAAGATCCACGCAAGAAGCACAGGCCCCTACTCGCTGGTTACACAGCAGCCTCTGGGCGGTAAGGCTCAGTTCGGCGGACAGCGCTTTGGTGAGATGGAAGTTTGGGCTCTTGAAGCCTACGGCGCGGCTTACACCCTGCAGGAGATCCTGACAGTTAAGTCGGACGACGTTGTGGGACGTGTTAAGACCTACGAGGCGATCGTTAAGGGACAGAACATCCCGGCTCCGGGAATTCCCGAATCGTTCCGCGTACTTATAAAAGAATTGCAGTCGCTTTCACTCGACGTAAGAGTTCTTGATGTTGAAGGCGAAGAAATCGATATCAAGCAGAAGTTCGAGGAGGACGAAAACCTTGCGGACGCTGCTTCAACCGAGTTTGACGAGGACAGCGTAATGACCTCTATGGACGGTTACACCCTTGACGAAGGCGGCGAGGAAGGCAATATGTTTGACGATAGCCTTGCCGACGAGGAAACCGACGATGACATTTTGTTTGGCTTTGACGACTTCGGCACAGATGAATTATAAGGAGGAAGTAAAATGATAGACAATAATATTTTTGATTCAATTAAAATCGGTCTTGCTTCCCCCGAACAAATCAGAGCTTGGTCTTACGGCGAAGTCAAAAAGCCCGAAACCATTAACTACAGAACACTTAAGCCCGAGCGCGAGGGACTTTTCTGCGAGCGCATTTTCGGACCTACAAAGGACTGGGAGTGCCACTGCGGAAAGTACAAAAGAATCCGCTTTAAGGGCAAAATATGCGACCGCTGCGGCGTTGAGGTCACCCGTTCAAAGGTAAGACGCGAACGCATGGGTCACATAGAGCTTGCGGCTCCGGTGTCGCACATCTGGTACTTTAAGGGTATTCCTTCAAGGATCGCGCTTATGCTCGACATTTCTCCGAAGGTGCTCGAAAACGTGCTGTACTTCTCGCAGTACATTGTTACCGATCCCGGCGACTGCCGCGACCTTTCAAAATATCAGTGCCTTACCGAGGCTGAATATAACGATATGCGCGAAAAATATGAGGACGACTTCAAAGCCGGAATGGGCGCAGAGTCCATTAAGGCGCTGCTTGCCGAAATCGACCTTGACGCGCTTGCCGCACAGCTCAAGGAAGAGCTTGAGGCGGCTTCGGGACAAAAGAGGATCCGCCTGCTTAAGCGTCTTGACGTTGTTGAAAGCTTCCGTCTTTCGGGCAACCGTCCCGAATGGATGATCCTTGACGTTGTTCCGGTTATTCCGCCGGACATCCGTCCCATGGTTCAGCTTGACGGCGGACGCTTTGCGACCTCTGACTTAAACGACCTTTACCGCCGTGTGATCAACCGCAACAACCGCCTTAAAAAGCTTTTGGAGCTCAACGCGCCCGAAATCATCATCCGCAACGAAAAGCGTATGCTTCAGGAAAGCGTTGACGCGCTTATAGACAACGGCAGACGCGGCAGACCTGTTACAGGCCCAAACAACCGCGCGCTTAAATCGCTGTCCGATATGCTTAAGGGCAAGCAGGGACGTTTCCGTCAGAACCTGCTCGGAAAGCGTGTTGACTACTCGGGACGTTCGGTTATCGTAGTAGGTCCTGAGCTTAAAATGTATCAGTGCGGCCTGCCGAAGGAGATGGCGCTGGAGCTGTTTAAGCCCTTCGTTATGAAGCGCCTTGTTGAAACAAAGGCAGAGCAGAACATCAAATCGGCAAGAAAAGCCGTTGAACGTGCCAAGGAAACCGTTTGGGACGCACTTGAAGTTGTGATCAAAGGTCACCCGGTTATGCTTAACCGTGCGCCAACACTTCACCGTCTTGGTATTCAGGCGTTTGAGCCCGTGCTGGTAGAAGGCAGGGCTATAAAGCTTCATCCGCTGGTATGTACCGCGTTTAACGCCGACTTTGACGGCGACCAGATGGCGGTTCACGTACCGCTTTCCGCAGAGGCTCAGGCTGAGGCACGCTTCCTTATGCTTGCCGCAGGCAACCTGCTCAAGCCCTCCGACGGACAGCCTGTTGCCGTTCCTACCCAGGATATGATCCTCGGTTCGTACTACCTCACTCTTGACAAGGACGGCGAAAAGGGCGAAGGCAAGGTGTTCCGCAACGTTGACGAGGTTATGATGGCGTACCAGACGGGCGTTATCGAGCTTCACTCAAAAATCAAGGTTCGCCGCGAGGCTGAAATTGACGGCAAAAAGGAAAGCGCTCTTATTGATACCACGATCGGCAAGATCATTTTCAACACCCCGATCCCCCAGAACCTCGGATTTGTTGACAGATCGATCCCCGAAAACAGACTTAAATTCGAGGTCGACTTCCTTGTGGGCAAGTCGGGACTTAAAAAGATCATCGACGCTTCGATCAAGAAGCAGGGAGCCGCGCGCACAAGCGAACTGCTTGATAACATCAAGGCGCAGGGCTATAAATACTCAACCATCGGCGCATTGACCGTTGCGGTTTGCGACGCGGTGATTCCGCCCGAAAAGAAAGAGATAATCGCGAAGGCAGAAGAGGACGTTGACTTAATACGCGACGAATACATGATGGGTCTGCGCAGCGAGGAGGAGCGTTACGAGGAGATCCTTAACATTTGGGCTAAGGCTACCGACGACGTTACCGCCGCTCTGCAAAGGAACCTTGACCGCTACAACCCGATCTTCATGATGGCTGATTCGGGCGCCCGCGGAAGCATGAGCCAGATCCGTCAGCTTGCGGGTATGCGCGGTCTTATCGCGAACACCTCGGGTAAAACAATTGAAATTCCTATCAGAGCTAACTACCGTGAAGGTCTGAACATTTTGGAATACTTTATTTCTTCGCGCGGCGCGCGTAAAGGACTTGCCGATACTGCGCTGCGTACCGCCGACTCCGGTTACCTTACAAGACGTCTTGTTGACGTATCGCAGGAGGTAATCATCCGCGACGAGGACTGCGGAACACACGAAGGTCTTGAAATCTTCGACATCAAGGCGGGCGAGTCAAACGTGATCGAAAGCCTGCACGAGCGTCTTATCGGACGTTACCTGCTTGACGATTTCTGCGACGAAAACGGAAACGTTTTGGTTTCAAAGGATACCATGATGGGCGACCAGGAGGCCGACATAATCGTCGGAGCAGGCGCTGAAAGCGTAAAGATCCGTTCGGTGCTTTCATGCCGCGCCAAGCACGGTGCGTGCCGCAAATGCTACGGCGCCAACCTTGCCAACCGCCAGCCCGTTACTGTCGGTGAGGCTGTCGGTATCATCGCCGCTCAGTCGATCGGCGAGCCCGGTACTCAGCTTACAATGAGAACCTTCCACACCGGCGGCGTTGCTTCGGCGGAGGATATCACACAAGGTCTTCCGCGTGTTGAGGAGCTGTTTGAGGCAAGAAAGCCCAAGAGCCTTGCCATTATCAGTGAGATCGACGGTGAGGTTCGTTTTGAGGAAATCAAAAACGCGCGTCACGCCGTTGTATACAACAAGGAAACAAGCGAGGAAAAGGCGTATCTTATTCCGTTCGGCTTCCGCGTTAAGGTCGCCGAAGGTCAGGAGATCAAGCGCGGTGACAAAATCACCGACGGCGCCGTTAATCCGCATGACATTCTTGACATTCTCGGACCCGAAGCCGTAATGAACTACCTTATTTCCGAGGTTCAAAGTACTTACCGCCTGCAGGGTGTTGAAATCAACGACAAGCACATCGAGGTTATCGTTCGTCAGATGATGCGCAAGGTCAAGGTTGACGACGCGGGCAGCACAAGCTTCCTGTCAGGTCAGACCTATGACAAAAACGACGTTCTTTACGAGAACGAGCAGATCAAAAAGCGCATTGCCGCTGGTGAGACCGACCTTAGAGAAGCAACCTTTACCCAGCTTCTTCTCGGTATCACAAAGGCAGCCTTGGCAACCGACAGCTTTATGTCTGCCGCTTCGTTCCAGGAGACAACAAGGGTGCTCACCGACGCCGCGATCAAGGGCAAGGTCGATCCGCTGGTTGGTCTTAAGGAGAACGTTATCATCGGTAAGCTCATCCCGGCAGGTACCGGTATGCAGCGTTACGCTAACGTTGAGCTCGAGAGCACCAAGCCCGAGCTTGTGTCGGACGACACTCCCGTTGAGGATGTTGAATTAACCTGATAAATTTAATAAACGAGCCGGTTAAAAACTCAGCCTTGAGCTTTGACCGGCTCTTTTTGCGTATTGCGTAGGTGCGGTCAGCGCTGTTTTCAATACGTGGTTTTACTGATATCAGAGCATAGCAAAAGGGAGGCGGTGAAGCCTCCCTAAAAATTTTATTAAAGCGTATCAGTACAGGCAGAGGATGAATTTGTAATACAATTTCTTAGGCACTGACGCCGATGCTTCAAGCCTGTATATGACATAATCGCAGTAATCCGCAATTATCGCGAAGTCGCTTTGTTCCGCTCCTCTGCTGCTGAATTTTGCCTTTTCGGCGGCTTGAGTGACCTCGTCGGGGATTTTCTCGTTAAGCTGTTTGCTTAGCCTTTGGGCGTATCTGTAGGCTTCGATCGAGCCTTGGGTGTGATCACGTTCATACATCCTGCGGTGAACCGCGTCGAGCGTCAGCTTGCGGCGCAGGATTATTATCAAAATAACAACAAGAACCGCGGCAAGCGAAATCAATACGGCTGTAAGCGCGTTCAGAACGCCGTCGCCGCTGTCGCTTTTGCTGTTGCTTTCGTTTTTGCTGTTGTCCGCAGGCTTTTCGGTGGTCGCAGGCACGGTGGTTTCCGCCGTGGGGTTGACCGTTTCGGTTTCAGCGGGCTTTTCGGTGGTCGGCTCGGCGGTAGTCGGCTGAGCAGTGGTAGGAGCCGTGTTTTCTAAAGCATTGCCGCCGGCAGTTTCTTCCTCGGGCTTGGCTTGTTCGCTGCCCTGACCGGGGGTTACGTCAAACGGCAGCCAGCCGTAAAGCGGATCATAGTATTCCGCCCAGGCGTGACGGCTTTGCTGGGTGACAGTTACCGGCTTTGAGCCGTCATGATCTTCGCCGACATAAAACTTGTAGCCGACGGCGTAACGTGACGGAAGTCCGACCTCCCTTAAAATCAGCGCAGCAGCCGTGGCGTAGTGAATGCACCAGCCCTGCTTTTTCTGGATGAACCACTTTAGATAATCGGAGCCTGCCGGTATTTTACCGCCTGTCAGGGAATACTCGCCGTTAAGCTCGCTGAAATACTCATAAACCGCGGCTGCCTTTTCCGCCGGAGGAACATCTCCTTTCGCGCGCTTTAACACGTCGCTTGTGCTTACAACATCGGTTATGCCGTCGGGAACGGATGAATAGTTTTCAAGGGTGTATTCCGCGTAGCCGCCGTTGCTGTAGTCATGATAGTAGCTGTTGGCTAAGCTGTCGGCGGTCACCGTGTAAAGGTCGTAGCCGTAACGGTCGGATGGGGTGTTCAGCGTGTTCAGGCTGATGTCTCCGTTGACCGCAAAGTCAGCGTTAAAGTTATCATAGGTGTTTATCGAGTAAGGGTACAGCGAACGTTCGCGTTCAATCAGGTTTTGGATTTCCATGGCGTCGGATTTATAAGGCATGTCGTCACCGAGAAGGTAATTTTCGGGCAGACCGAAAATTTGCTGATACCCGAAGGCTTTTTCATCAACGGCGCTTGTGTCGCCCGGCGTCCAGACGTTGTTGCTGAACTGAGAATAAGATGTGTCCTTAATATAGATATCGGTATTGCTGAGGGTAGTTATTACGTCAACCTCGTCAAGATTGTTTAAATCGAGGTCGTCAAGCTCGGTGAGGTCAACCTTTTCGTCAAAGTCAATTCCTGTGCTGTAGGTTTTATACTGCCCTTCAAGTCCGGGTATCTGTTCGGCAAACCTGTTGATCCATTTTGCGGGGGAGGCGCTTATCGTGTTGATGATCATTACGGTAACAAGCGTGACCGCGGCGCATACAGCAAACGCGGCAGGCGCAAAGCTGATGTTCATTCTGTGAAGGTTCCGCGTGATAAACAAGATCAGTATTATTATCGTGCAGACCGAAACGGGAAGAATGCCCGGGGGAGTGTCCTTTACAATGTAGCACGGCATTACCGCGGCAATGCTGATTGCGACAACGGGAAAAAGCCTTCTGAACCGTACAAGGCATAATGTGATTATAATAGCGAGAAAAATCGCGGTGCAAATGATAAACAGGTTGATGTCCGCCGGTTTGTCAAGCTTTACGGGGTTAATCCAGCTGTAGGCATAGTGCAGCCTTCGCAGTATTATATTGCAAAAGCTTACGGCGCTGCGCCACAGCCAATCCCTGATGACCGCAAGCACGACCACATACAGCATTACGAGTATAAAAACTCCGGGGGCAAACATTTTTTTATTTTTGACCGTTATTGAAAGTGTGGCGAATACAGCAACGGTAATTAAGGTGTAGGCGCACAGCTTAAAGTAATCGGCGGATTCCATTGAGAATGCCGTAAGCGTGCAGGAAATTAGCGAAATTACCAAAAGAAATGAGCAAAGGCTGTACAGCAGGGGATGGATCAGCTTTTTCACGCGCTGTACACCTCCTCGCCGTCAGCATTTATCACAAACAGATCCGCGTTGCTTACGGAAGCATCCGCGGCGGGGTTGTTGCGGTAAATTTGTATTACGCAGTTATTTATGTCGTCGCTGTTCACTATTTTGCGGCAGCCGCAGCGGCTGCAAAGACAGTAAAATTCCTTGCCGTCCCCTACAAGCGATTCGGCGGTGTAAACAAAGCGCGAAAGTATGCTGTCGTTTTGAATGGGTATTTCGGAAAGGTCAAGCCTTATAACCAGATCCCTGAGTATGGGCAGGCTCGGCTCGCGCACGATCATCTCGTCGTATTTTGATGAAACCTTCCAGTGCACATATTTAATGCTGTCGCCGTCACGGTAGGGGCGCAGCTCGTAGTAATCCGAAAAACCGCCGCCGGGCTTCGGCTTAAAGCCGAGAACACGGGAGTTATCGGCGCCGGGAGCTTCCGAGGGCTTGAGCTGCGGCGGCATAATGTTGACGTTAAGCGCGTCGCGAAACCGCAGCGGAATAAAAAACATTCCGGCAAAATCGTAAACCGCGCAGCGCTTTAGCTTTATTCTGACAGTTCCGCAATGAGCGGAAAGCTTTTTGTTTATGATGATAAAGGGCTTTTTTGTGCTTCCGAAATAGACGATCCTGCGGAATTTGTTTACTGTCCCGGCAAATTCGTTTTCGCAGACCACCCTTACTTTAAACTGCGGAAAAACCGCCGATCCGCGCTTTGCGGAATGGATTTTTATTTCCGCCGGATCTCCCGGGCGAAGCGTACCGGGGACATCGGCGGCAATGCCCTTTGCCGCGGCGTGGATCATAAACGGCAGGCTTGCGGCAAGCGATATAAGCGGAACCGCCAAAAAGGTCAAAAAGATATTCCATGTTGTTTGTTCAAAGGAATGGAACGCCGAAAACACAAAAAGCACAGCTGCTGTTCCAAGGTATATCAACCAGTTTTTTATCATGTCAAATCCTCGGAGGTTTTATAAAGTGAAGCAGTGAATTGAGTACCTGCTCGGGCGTCATTTGTTTTATTTCCGCCGCCGGACTGAGTATTATTCTGTGGCAAAGGGTTGGCAAAAACACGTTTGTTACGTCCTGCGGCACAACATAGTCGCGGTTTGAGGCGTAAGCCGCCGCTTTTGCCATTTGAGAAAGCGACAGTGTGGCACGGGGGCTTGCTCCGCGCAGTATATACTCGTTGTTTCGTGTGGCGGAAACAAGCGATACGATGTATTTTGCTATTTCGGGATTCATAAACACACGGTTTACGCTTTTTTGCATTGCCGCGAAGGTTTGGCGGTTCACAACCGGAATGATGTTGTCCAAGGGGTTGACTCCGCCGCGGTTGAACAGCATTTCAAGCTCGGCTTCCTCGGCAGGGTAGCCCATTGATATTTTAACCATAAAACGGTCGGTTTGAGAATCGGGAAGAAGTTGAGTTCCCGAAGCGCCCACGGGGTTTTGAGTCGCGATCACCGAAAAAGGATTTTCAAGCGGATACGACACGCCCTCAACGGTTACCTGGTGTTCCTCCATTGCCTCAAGCAAAGCCGCCTGGGTTCGGCTTGAGGTTCGGTTAAGCTCGTCGGCAAGGAACAAATTGCAAAACACCGCGCCCTTGTTAAAGCGCATTTTGCCTGTTTCCTTGTCGTAAACCGCAAAGCCAGTTATGTCGGAGGGCAGGGTGTCGGGCGAAAACTGGACTCTGCCGTAGTTAAGCCCCAGCGCCTTTGAAAAGGCGATAGCCATTGTGGTTTTGCCGACTCCCGGGATATCCTCGATCAAAATGTTGCCGTTCGCAAGCAGGGCGATCAGCGTGATTATTATCGGTCTGTCCTTGCCGCTGACCGCTTTTTTTACTTCCCGGATTATTCTGTTAAATTCTTCCATAGCTTCTCCGTTTCTGTAATACCGTTATCTTTAAAACAACGGCATGGGATCATATATTATTATAACTATTATTTTATAGTAAAATACCCGTTATTGCAATAGCAATAATCAAAAATTGCATTTTTTAAAATTATGTGTTATAATTAGCCTTACAAGGAATAAATGTATTGTGCTTTCTGATATGTGTGTTTTAAAATTTTTTTGAAAGGGATTTTACTATGAAAATTTATCGCAAGGCACTAATTACTTTACTCTCGCTTTTTTGCGCGTCTGTGCTTGTGACCGGCGGCTGCTCGGGCGGAAATCCTTCGTCCGCTTCTCAAAACGGAACGGAGGAGCTTACCGACAACACCAACGACGAGGCGTTCAAGGCGGCAAAGGAAGGCGGACTTAAAGCCTTGGGGATCGATCCCGAAAAGCTGGGGATCAAGCCGGTTGTGATCAAAAATTCCGCATTGGAGCCGGGGTTTCAGCTTCAGCCGCCCGAAGAGGGCGAAACCGTTGCGGTGGTCAAGACAAGCATGGGCAATTTCAGCATGAGGTTTTTCCCCGAAATGGCGCCCAAGACTGTTGAAAACTTTTTGAAGCTTGCCCGCGACGGAAAGTATAACAACACTGTTTTTCACCGCGTGATCGACGGGTTTGCGGTTCAGGGCGGCCACATAGGAACCGACGAAAAGCAGCCCAACGGCGAAAGCTCCTTTGGCAAGCCCTTTGAGGACGAGTTCTGCGACAAGCTTTACAACCTGCGCGGTGCCGTATCAATGGCGAACAGCGGCAAAGACACCAACGGCAGCCAGTTTTTTGTTAACCAGACAAATTCGGATAAATTCCGCGAAAACGGCGGCTGGGCTTTTTATGACAACATTTGGAAGGAAAGCTGCGAGCAGTTAAAGCAGTACAGGGACAACAACCAGTTTCTTACGGCTTATATTGACGAAAACGGCGAACGCATGATCAATACCGACATTGTTCCAAACGAGGTCAAGGCGCTTTACAACGCGCACGGAGGCAACCCCAACCTTGACGGCGCGTTTAACGCCGCCGACAGGGGAAACACCGTGTTTGCTCAGGTTTATTCGGGAATGCCGGTTGTGGACAAAATTGCTGCGGTTAAGGTTGACGGCGACAACGTTCCCAAGGAAAACGTAACAATTAAAAGCATTGAATTTACCAAGTACACAAAACCTAAAAAGTAAGGGTGCAGCTTATGAAAAACCAACCTATCGTAGCCGTTATGTACGACTTTGACAGAACTCTGAGCACGCGCGATATGCAGGACTACAGCTTTATTCCGAGCCTCGGCATGACCGCGGCGCAGTTTTGGAGCTTTACAAACGAGTTCGGCACCGCACAGCAAATGGATTCGATTTTGGCTTATATGTACGCTATGGTGAAAAAGGCGGAGGAAAAAAATCTGCCCCTGCTGCGCGACAGGCTTGTCGAAATGGGCAGAAGCGTAGAGTTTTTTAAGGGCGTTGAAGGCTGGTTTGACCGCATTACCGAATACGGCGCTCAAAAGGGCGTTTTGGTTGAGCATTATGTTATTTCGTCGGGCATGAAGGAAATTATCGAGGGCTCAAGCATAAGCGGAAAGTTCAAAAGTATTTTTGCCTGCGAGTTTTTGTATGACGAAAACGGCGCGGCGGTGTGGCCTAAAACCGACGTCAACTACACCAATAAAACACAGTTTGTCTACCGCATCAACAAGGGCGTGCTCGATGTTTCAAACGATATCGACCTTAACCGTTCAATGCCCGAGGACAGCAAACGCGTTCCGTTTTGCAATATGATTTACATAGGCGACGGGTTGTCGGATGTTCCGTGCATGAAGATGATGAAGGCCTACGGCGGCTATTCAATTGCCGTTTATCAAAATTCCGGGCTTGACCGCACGGTAAAGAACATCATCACAAAAATGTCGGTAAGCGAAATTTTGTATAACGAAAACGCCGCCCAAAAGGCAAGCGTAAAAAATTAATATATAAAGCTTAGGGTTCGGAAAACCGAACCCTGTGTTTTTTTCTGCGGGAGCGCTTTATCGGTAGCCGCCGTTGTAGTATATGACCGAATGGATCAGCTTTTTCTTTGCGGCGGCAAGGTGGCGGTTTACGGTTGAGGCGTTAACGCCCAAAATTTCGGCTACTTCCTTTTGGGTTTTGCCTTCAATCAGCGACATTGTAAGGCACTGACTTTGCCTTTCGGTAAGCTCTGCCTTGATAGCCTTTCTTAAAAAGGTGTACATACCGGTAAGCTTTTCTATATTTGAGCTGTTTGAGCCAATGTAATCCCGATAATCCGCTTTGCCGCCGATAAGCGCGGTCAGCGTGATTTTTTCCCTCATGCCGCACCCTTGTGCCTTTTCATTAGCGTGTCCGCAATTTCGACACATTCGCGGTAGCACGACCTGTATTCACGCATTTTTGCTTCAAGCATTTTTTTCTCTGATTTTGTTGCCCGTTTGTACTGAGCCCTGAGCTTTTCCAAAACCAGGCTGACTTTGTCGGCGTCGGCGGAGTATTCAAGCGACCATTCGTAATAATTCATGCTTATTCAAACCTGTCCTTTCGCAATTCGTTTAATGGTTTTCGGCACCGGGGCAAATGCCTTGATTCTATTATAACGTATAATTTCGGAAAATGCAAACAAATGTTCGAAAAAATAAGATTTTTTTATAATTTTGTAAAAGGTGTCCAATAAAACGGACAATGAAAGTGACGGTTTTTAAAACAAATTTTTGTACTATTTGCTGATAAATAAAAAATTCAAAATTTCAAAAAAATGAATTATTAAAGTTTCCCCAAAAATAGTGCACAAACTTTGCTGCAAAATTCTGTGCAAATCGTCATTTTGGCTGTTTAGTTAAGACAAATCGCTTTTTTTAGCCTTGAAAATCCCGAAAAATAATTGTATAATATATATCAATAAAACGATACTGTCAAGTTAAGCTGTTGCTTAAGTTGCATATTTCCGTTTTTTTTGAATTGCGAAAAATGATTGATTCATTTATTGGAGCACTCATTTTCATAAAACACACAATCGCGAAAAAGGCTGTCCGGTGACAGTCTTTTTTGCTTTGCCAAATTTTATTTATACTTATTTACAAAACAGGGGAAATAAATTATAATATGTTTATATTATAAATTTCGGAGAGTCGGTATGAACGTAGGGGACAATTGGAGAGGCTGGACAATTGAAGAGCTGCTCGGCGAAGGCGCGTTCGGTCAGGTGTTCAAAATCGTGCG